>MIDV01000099.1 GCA_001830245.1 Lysobacterales bacterium RIFOXYA1_FULL_69_10
CCGTGCCGGAAGGAACCGCTGCTCATGACCCGGGTGGATCGCGCCGGCGCGTGTGGGTGACCGCGCCGACGATGCCGATGCCCAGCAGCACCAGCACGCCGACGACGAGCCATTGCGTGGGCACGTGCATCAGCCACGCCGCGTAAGCCAGCCCGCCGATCACCACGATCATGCCGATCAGGTAAAGCGCGAATGAGGACATCGTTGCCTCTAGGGAATCGGCCGGGTTGCCGCGAAGCCTGATTTGACCCGGACCGTCATCATCGACGCGTGAACGCGCTGGCTTCAGAACAGTTCGCCCTGCGGCGATGCGTTGCGCGGCGGTACGAAGCGCGAGGTGTCGAGGGTGAGCTCACGGGCGCGGCCGAAGCCGTGCTTGCGGCAGGCGAGGTCGAAGCGGCGGCGCAGCAGGTCGGCGAACACGCCCTGGCCGCGCATGCGGGTGGCGAAGTTGCTGTCGTAGTCGTGGCCGCCGTTCATTTGCTGGACCAGGCTCATCACGTGTTCGGCGCGCTGCGGCGCATGCAGGGCCAGCCATTCGCGGAACAGGGCCTTCAACTCGTACGGCAGGCGCAGCGTGGTGTAGCCGGCGCAGCGCGCGCCGGCCTCGGCCGCCTGCGCCAGCACTGCTTCCATGTCGCGGTCGTTGAGCGCGGGAATGATCGGCGCCACCAGCACGCCGACCGGCACGCCGGCCTCGGCCAGGGTGCGGATCGCCTTGATCCGCCGGTGCGGCGCGCTGGCGCGCGGTTCGAGTTTCGCGGCGAGGTGGTTGTCCAGCGAATTGACCGAAACGAACACCTGCACCAGCTTTTCACGCGCCATCGGCACCAGGATGTCGAGATCGCGCTCGACCAGGGCGTTCTTGGTCACGATGGTGCACGGGTGATGGCATTCGGCCAGCAGCTCCAGCGCGGCACGGGTCAACCGCCAGCGCTTCTCGACCGGCTGGTACGGGTCGGTGTTGCTGCCGATGTTGATCGGGCTGATCGCGTAGCCGGGTTTCGCCAGTTCCGCACGCAGCACCTCGGCGAAGTTGCCTTTCGCGCGCAGCTTCGTTTCGAAGTCCAGCCCGGACGAGAGGTTGAGGTAGCTGTGCGAGGGCCGCGCGAAGCAATAAATACACCCGTGTTCGCAACCGCGGTACGGATTGATCGCCTGGCTGAACGCGATGTCGGGCGAGTCGTTGCGGCTGATCACGCTGCGCGCGCGCTCCTCGGTGACCTCGGTGCGCGGGCGCGGCGCATCCTCGTCCAGCAGCGCGCTCTGCCAGCCGTCGTC
>MIDV01000100.1:0-1693 GCA_001830245.1 Lysobacterales bacterium RIFOXYA1_FULL_69_10
CATCACTGAGGTAGCGCGGGTGCACGCGGCCGGGCTCGCCGAGCGCGTCGGCCAGGGCGTCGGCGTGGGCGCCGTTGCGGTTGACGATGTAGAGGTCTTCCACGCCGGCATCCAGCAGCGCCGGCGCCACGCCACGCGCCGCACCGCCGGCGCCGATCAGCAGCGTGCGCCGGCCGCGCAGGTCCTGGCCGTGGCGCTCGGTGAGGTCGCGCACCAGCCCGGCACCGTCGGTGTTGTCGCCTTCCCAGCCGGTGGTGGTGCGGATCAGCGTGTTGACCGCGCCGGCGCGGCGGGCGCGCTCGCTCAGGTGGTGGCAGATGGTGGCGGCGTGCGCCTTGTGCGGCAGGGTGATGTTGGCGCCGCGCCCGCCCTGGGCGGCGAAGTCGGCCAGCACCGCGTCGAAGCGTTCGGGTCCGGCATCGATCGCGGTGTAGTCGAGGGCGATGCCGGCCTGGCGGCCGAACGCGGCGTGGATGCGCGGCGACAGCGAGTGCGCCACCGGGTGGCCGATGACGGCGTAGCGGGCAGGAGACATCGGACACCTCGCTGGACGGATGCGGTGCGGACGGCCATCGTGTGCGGCCACGCGGTTGACCCCTTGGACAGGACTACGCATGACACGACGCGCCCCGGCCTTCGGGCTTCCGAGTCTACTCGCGCTGGCGCTGGTGCCGACCGTCGCGCAGGCCTTGGCCGAGTTCGGCATCGAGGGCATGGGTGTGGTCTCGACACCCGCCCATGAGACCGGCGCCACGGTGTCGCCGGACGGCCAGCGCATCGTGTTCGCCAGCGACCGCGAAGGCGGCAGCGGCCGCTCGGACCTGTGGCAGGCGGTGCTGCGCGACGGGCGCTGGCAGGACGCCGCGCCGCTGGCGCTCAACAGCGGGGCCGACGAGGTCGAACCGGCCTTCAGCGCCGACGGGACGTGGCTGTATTTCGCATCCGACCGCCGCGGCGGTGTGGGCGGCTTCGACCTCTACCGCGTGGCGGTGCACGACGATGGCTTCGGCGACGCCGTGGCGCTGCCCGGACCCCTCAACACCGCGGGCCATGAGCGTGCGCCAATGCCCGCACCGGACGGCACGCGCCTGCTGTTCGCCAGCGACGGCCACGGCGGTGCCGGTGGTCTGGACCTGTTCGAGTCGCGGAAGTCGGACGACGCATGGTCGATACCGGCAGCACTGGCGACCCTCAACACACCGGCCGACGAAGCCAGCGCCGCACTGCTGCCGACCGGCGTCGTGGTGTTCGAGCGTGGCGGTGCGGGCGGCGCCGTGCGGTTGTACCGCGCGACCTGCGGCAACGGTGGGTGGACCGACGCCGGTGCGCTGGCGCTGTCGTTCAACACCGAAACCGGCACCACCCGGCGGCCCGTGCCCGACTGGAACGCGCCCGAGGAACTGCTGGTGGCCGGCAGCGCGCGCGCACCGCGTGCCGGCGGCCTGGACCTCTACCGGATGCGGGCGCCACGCGCCGCACCGGGTGAAACCTGCGATTGAGCGCGCCACACAGGCGCGCCGCGTGGGCGGATCAGCCCTCGCGCAACCAGCGCGCCGCGTCCATCGCGTAGTACGTCAGCACCGCGTCGGCGCCGGCGCGCTTGATCGACACCAGTGCCTCCAACGCGCAGGCGCGCTCGTCGAGCCAGCCGTTCTGCGCGGCGGCCTTGAGCATCGCGTACTCGCCGCTGACC
>MIDV01000100.1:1726-14651 GCA_001830245.1 Lysobacterales bacterium RIFOXYA1_FULL_69_10
GTCCAGGTACGGCAAGCCCGGCTTGACCATCACCATGTCGGCGCCCTCGTCGAGGTCCAATTCGACCTCGCGCAGCGCCTCGTCGCTGTTGGCCGGGTCCATCTGGTAGGTGGTCTTGTCGGCCTTGCCCAGCGCCGAGGCGCTGCCGACCGCGTCGCGGAACGGGCCGTAGAACGCGCTGGCGTACTTGGCGCTGTAGGCCAGGATGCGCGTGTGCACGTGGCCGTCCATTTCCAGCGCGCCGCGGATCTGGCCGATGCGCCCGTCCATCATGTCGCTGGGCGCGACCACGTCGGCGCCGGCGGCGGCATGCGACAGCGCCTGCCTGACCAGCGCCTCGACGGTTGCGTCGTTGAGCACGTAGCCCGAGTCGTTCAGCAGGCCGTCCTGCCCGTGCGAGGTGTACGGGTCCAAGGCGACGTCGGTGATGACGCCCAACTGCGGGAAGCGCTGCTTGAGCGCGACCACCGCCCGCTGCACCAGCCCGTCCTCGGCCCATGCGGCCTCGGCGGTGGTGGACTTGGCCGCAGGCTCCGTGACCGGGAACAGCGCCAGCGCCGGGATGCCCAGGCCGCTGGCGTCCTCGGCCACGCGCAGCAGGTCGTCGATGCCGACGCGCTCCACGCCCGGCATCGAGGCGATCGCCTCGCGGTGGGCGTGCTCGTGCACGAACACCGGGTAGATGAGGTCGTCGGCGGTCAGGACCGTCTCGCGCATCAGCCGGCGCGAGAACCCGTCGCGGCGCATCCGCCGCGGGCGCGTGTAGGGGTAGCTCATGGGGTGGGATTCTACGTGGCCACGAAAAAAACCGGCGCCCGAAGGCGCCGGTTTCCAGGTCAGGCCATCCGTGGCCGCGATCGGGATCAGAACCGCGTGCGCGCCGCGCAACTCGTGATGCGGCCGTTGAAGCGAGGCTCAAGCAGCCCCTGCTCCTGCAGCCGGTTGCGGTAGTCGGTCATGCACTGCACGTACTCGCCCTTGCTGTCGCTGTAGTTCAGGCACACGTTGTTCTGCGCCTGCACGTTGGCACCGACCACCAGGCCGCCCTCCTGCAGCACCGGCACGAACGTGTCGCAGCTGCCCATCAACGCGGTGCCGGTGTTGGTCGACCAGCCCTCGTCCTGGTACAGCGCCGGGGTCAGGTCCAGCCTCAGGTTGGCATCGAGGTCGGCACTGATCGCCGGCTCCATCAACGCGTTGGGCGAGTGCGAGACGTCGTAGTGCGAGAAGCTCGACCCCTGCGCCAGCGCCGCCGGCGCGTACAGCCGCGCACGCCCGGACGCGTCGGCACCGGCCAGCCGGCCCGGGACCTCGCCGAGGGCCACCGACACGCCCGGCAACGCGCCCTTGATCGCGTTGCCATCAGCCAGCGACACCATCAGCGCCGGGATCGTGGCCTCCACGCTGGCGTCGCCGGCCATGCCGATTACGCCGGCGGCGTTGTTGGCGACGATCACCGCGGTGGCGCCGGCGTCCTGCGCGAAGCGGACCTTGATCTCGAACGCGCAGCCGCCGCGGTCGACGATGGCTACCTGCCCGGCGTACGCACCGGCCGGCGAGGCCTGGCAGCTGAACGTCGGCGTGGCGCTGCCGTCGTTGGCCAGCACCACGTTGCCGCTGAAGTTGGCCGGCGTGGCGGGCGGGCCGAACTGCGCGGTGCCGTACTCGTAGTTGGCCGACAGCGTGCCGCTGGCGATCAGGTTGACCAGCGGACCGAGCGCGACCGGCACCTGGTCGGTGACGTTGGCACCGGTCCACACCAGCTGACCGCCCACGGCGGCGGCGGCACGTCCGGCGTTGTCCAGCGAGTTCCACGCCTGGCCCGAGGCGTTGTCGCGCACGTTGGTGCCGTACACGTCGGGGAAGCCGAGGAACGGCGCGCCGCTGGCCAGGCTGGTGAAGCCCTGGAAGCCCAGGCCATGGCCGATCTCGTGCATCACCACGTCGAGGAAGTTGATGCGCCCCGACGGGGTGTTGCCGTCCAGGCCGTAGTACCAGCCCGACGCTTCCAGGCAGCCCGGCGTGCCGAGGTTGGCATTGAAGCGGCTGTTGATCTCGTTGTTGGCCGGGTCCAGGTCGTCGCCGAACAGGGCATTGCCCAGTGCGCCGCCGTACCAGGTGCCGGGCAGCAGCGCCCCTTCGAAATCACGGTGCACGGTCGTGGTGCCGGCCGAGCCGAGCACGCCGCTGGTGGCGTTGCAGCTGAGCGGCTGGAAGCTGGCCTGCACGTTCACCGGCGGACCGGACTCCAGGATCGCGCCCCACAGGTCGGCCGCGAACTGGTACGCGATGCGGCGCTGTTCGCCGATGGTGGTGCCCGGGTTACCGCCCACGGGGGCGGCCGGGGTTGGGTCGTTGAGGCCCTGGCCGGCAGGGTCCATGTTGACCGGCACGATGGTCGCTGCCTGGGCGCTGCCGATGAGCAGGGCCGGGGCGAGCGCCAGCGACAGGGCGAGTGCGAGGGGCTTATTCACTGGCCACCTCCGGCTGCGGCTGGACCGGGAGCCCGGCCTCGTCGAGGGGGCGGTGCTGCAGCACCACGCGGCCGTCGGCCGTCTGCGTGGCGACCAGCGCGCTCATGCGGTCCTCGGGGACCTCGGCCATGACGCCGCTGCCGGTGGCATGGCGACGCACGGTCTGGCGGGCCTCGGCCTCGTTGCGCGGCGCGCGCTTGCCGCGCATTGCGGCAGTGGCCGGGGCCGTGGCGCCCGCGGTCTCGCGGAGCTGGCGGATCTCGTTGGCCGTCGGCGCGCGCAGGCGTCCGGTGGCGGGGTCGATGGCGACCTTCACGCCGGCGAAGTAGCCGGTGGCGGTGTCGTCGGTGGCGGGGGGCTCGGCCGCGTGTGCGGCCACGGTGAGGGAAAGGCTGGCCGACAGCAGGGCCAGCCGCAGGGTGCGGGTGTTCATCGTGACGTGTTCCTCGGACAGGGAGACCACAACCGCCGGGCGCGCGGGGGCGCGTTCCGGTGGGGCGATGACAGCTCGGGTCGACGCGGGATACGCGGACAAGATCCCCTTCCGCGCCGAAGGCCAGTCTGCGCCCGCCGCGCGCGCGGCTTCAACGCACAGGCGACGGTTTTCCCGTTCATGCGACGAACGGCATGCCGGATGTTTCGCGCGCGCAACACATGCATGAAAAAAGCCGGGCAGTGCCCGGCTTTTCCAAGGTGTACGTGGGAGTGGCGCAGGTCAGATCACGCCGCCCCCCAGCATCAGCCGGACCACGCCGACGATGATCACGATGCCGTTGAGCACCAGGCCCGCCTTGGCGCGGCCGCGATTCTCGGCACGGGTGAGGGCGATGCCGATGGCGGCGATCACCGCGCCGATGGCGGCGAAGGGAATCAGGAACCAGTTGCCCCACCCCAGGAACGGGATCAGGGCGACCACCATCCAGATCATCGCGACGATGCCCCACAGCAGGCTGATCAGCCCCATCGTGTCTCCTCCACTCCCGGCCGGTGCGGCCTTCGATGGCGCAAGACTAGTGGATGGGCGAGGTGGAGCGAAATCCCGCGGCCGGCGTGCCGGTAGTGACGGACGGCGGGCTTTTACCCGTGCACGCCGTCGATCTCGATGCGCAGCTCGCGTCGGCAGATCGCGGCGTGCAGCACCACGCACCTCACCGCCGGGTCCAGACGCGCGGCCAGCAGGTCGCGGACGTGCGGCAGTTCCGCCGCGTCGCGCACGTACACCTTCAGCCGCGTTCCGGCACCGAATTGCGCAGGCAGGTGCGGGGCGCGCAGGCGCGCGGCGGCCACCAGGCTGTCGAAGTTGGCCAGCGTCTCGTCCAGCTGCGCGGCCACGCAGTCGGCATGGCGCGACTCGTGCCCGACCACCGCGGCGGTGCCCGACAGCAGCAGCGGCATCGCGCTGCCGGCCGGCGGCAGCATCGCGCGGGCGAAGCTGGGCGGCTGCGGGCCGTACTGGCGCGGGTAGCGGTAGGCGCTGACCTGGCGCGGGTTCTCCAGCGGCGTGCCGGGCACGCGCGCGGCCAGCAGGTAGACCTGCAGCCGGCGCACGCCGTCGACGCGCCCGATGGCCGTCGCCGCCGGCAGCGCATGCGGGTCGAACGACCCCAGCCCCTGCGCACGACCGACACAGAAGCGGCGGTAGCGCTCGGCATCGCCCTCGCCGGCGGTGATGCCGTCGAGGTAGTTCCACATGCGCAGCAGGTGCGGGTAGCCCCGCGCCGCCACGAACGCCGACAGCCGCGCGTAGGCGGCCTGCGCGGCGCGCTCGATGTCATCGTCGCGGGCGTCGCCCGCCAGCGCGTCCTCGTCCAGCTCCATCGACGCGAACAGCAGCGCGCCGTCGTCCGACCACGCCACTGCGCCGTCGCGGCCGCAGCGCACGGGGGCGTGGCCGCGCCATACCTCCAGCGGCGCGGTGCCGGTCGGCTCCAGCGCCACGCGCAGGTAACGCGGGTCCCCGCTCACCGGCGCGCGCGGGCCGAAGCCGAACACGGCCAGTACCGCGTCGTCGGCCAGCAGCGCGGGCAATGCGGTGTCGGTGTAGTCGACGTCCAGCCGTGGCAGTGCGGAGGCGTGGGTCGGCAACGCGCTCATGCCCGGCGCCTGCCAGCGGGGCGGCCAGGGGATACGCCGACACGGGCGGCGGGCACGCGAGAACAATTCATCCGCGCATGATAGCCGCGCGGGCGCACGCCATAGGCCGCGGTGCTTGCGCGCGCGGGCGCGATGCCGGATCGTGGCGCCCCGAAATCGTCACCGGACCGCCCGATGTCTGAACAGAGCACCGCCGAACGCGAACTGGCCGAACTGCTGGTCGAGAGCCTGAACCTGGAGGGCGTGGAGCCCGCCGGCATCGACCCGGAGGCACCGCTGTTCGGCGACGGCCTGGGGCTGGATTCGATCGACGCGCTGGAACTGGCGCTGGCCGTGTCCAAGCGCTACGGCTTCCAGCTGCGCTCGGACAGCGACGAGAACCGCCGCATCTTCGGCTCGCTGCGCGCGCTGTCGGCGCACGTCGAGCAGCACAAGACCGCCTGAACGCGCCCCGCGACGGCGCCGGCCTCGCCCGCGCCGGATCCGCGACCGGCGACGGCACCGCGTCGATGACCAGCACCGTGCTCCGCATCGCCATGCTCGTGGCCTACCCGCTGCTGGCGCACTGGGCCAGCGTGGGCGGCGGTGACCTCGCCGCGGGCCTGGCGCTGCTCGACCTGGTGGCGCTGGTGCTGGCCGACGCCCTGCTCAGGCCTCTCGCCTGGGCCTGGGCGGTGCTGGCCGCCAGCGCGGGCGGGCTGTGGCTGCTCATCGGCACGCCGTGGCCGGCGCTGCTGCTGCTGGCGCCGCCGATGCTGTTCACCGGCTTCCTTGCGTGGCTGTTCGCCCGCAGCCTGGCCTCGCCACGCGGCGCGCTGATCACCCGGATCGTGGCGGCGATGGAGCGCCGCGAGCCGGAGCAGCTCGCCCCCGACCTGTTGCGCTACACGCGGCGCCTCACCGCCGCCTGGGCGTGGCTGCTGGCGCTGCTGACGCTGGCCAATGGCGTGCTGGCCCTCGTCGTGGTGCCCGACGGGGTGTTCGCGCGGCTGGGCCTGGCCTCGCCGTGGCCGGTGTCGCAGGAGGCGGGCTCGCTGTTCGCCAACATCCTCAACTACGGCGTGCTGGGCGGATTTTTCCTCGGCGAGTACGTCGTCCGGCACCGCCTGTTCCGCGACCGCCCGTACCGCAACTTCGTCGATTTCATCCGGCAGATGGGGGCGCTGGGCCCCGGGTTCTGGCGGGAGCTGTTCCGGTAGGTCGGGCGCGTGAGGTCGTCGGAGCGGCTTCAGCCGCGATCCGACATCTGTAGGAGCGGCGTGAGTCGCTATCACGAAGGCAACGGAGAATTCGCCGACACCTGGGTTCTCGTTCGCGACTCACGTCGCTCCTACAGTCCGTTGACTGCGGAGATCGCGGCGCCAAGGCCCTGCACCCGTCCACGTCGCTTATCCTGTCCGGCCGTACCGCCCGACCCGCCGCATGCGCTTCACCATCGATCCCGACCACCCCTGCCTGCCGGGCCATTTCCCCGGCCGCCCGGTGGTGCCCGGCGTGGTGGTGCTGGACCGGGTGGTGGAGGCGATCGAGGCCGTGCACGGGCCACTCGGGCCGCTGCGCCTGCCGCAGGTCAAGTTCATGCAGCCGTTGCTGCCGGGCGAGGCCGCTGACATCGACCTGGACGAAGCCGCCCCCGGCCGCTGGCGCTTCCGCGTGCAGCGCGAGGGCACGCTGCTGGCCAGCGGCGAGGTGGTGGCATGAGCACCGCGCCGCGCGACTGGACCCGCCAGCGCGAGGGCGGCAACCGGTTCTCGCTGCACCTGATCCGCGCCATCGCCCGCCACGGCGGCCGCGCCGCGGGGCGCGCCTGCCTGTACCCGATCACCGCCTACTTCCTGGCGCGCCGCGCGCCCGAGCGTGCCGCCTCGCGCAACTACCTGTCGCGTGCACTGGGGCGGCCGGCGCGGCTGGGCGACATCGCCCGCCACATCCATACCTTCGCCTGCACCATCCTCGACCGCGTGTTCATGCTCAGCGGGAAGATGCAGCGCTTCGACATCCGCACCTCGGGGCTGGAAGGCCTGCACGCGCAGCTCGACCGCGGCCAGGGCGTGCTGGTGTTCGGCTCGCACCTGGGCAGCTTCGACGCGTTGCGGGTGCTGGCGGCCACGCGCCCTGACGTGCAGGTACGCGTCGTGCTGGACAAGGGCCACAACCCGGCGATGACGCAGCTGCTGGACGCGCTCAACCCGGAGCTGGCGCGCACCGTGATCGACGCCGGCCAGGACGGGCCGTCGATCGTGCTGGCGATCAAGCAGGCCACCGACGCCGGCGCGCTGGTGGCGCTGCTGGTCGACCGCGCGCGTCCGGGCGAGCCGTCGCTGCCGGCCCCGCTGCTGGGCGCGCATGCGCCGTTCCCGGTGGCGCCGTGGCTGATCGCCGGCGCCCTCAAGGTGCCGGTGGTGCTGGCGTTCGGCCTGTATCGCGGCGGCAACCGCTACGACCTGGATTTCGAGGTGTTCAGCGAAGGCTTGAGCATCACCCGGCATAACCGTTCGACCCAGTTGGCCGATCTGGTCGCGCGCTACGCGCAGCGGCTGGAACACCACGCCCGCCGTGCGCCGTTCAACTGGTTCAACTTCTACGACTTCTGGCAGAGCGATGACCCCCATGCGCAATCCGTTGGCAGGCACGACCCCGCACCGCACGCGCGCATCAAGTCGCCCGCGCGCGTCGAACGGCCAGAGGGCGTGGCACCCCCTGCGGACACTGGCGCTGGCCCTGCTGCTGTCGCCGGTGCTGCCCGCACCGGCCTTCGCCGCTGACACCCCGGCCACCCCGGCGTCGCGTGCCGACGCGGAGTGGATCCTGGCCCGCCTCGCACGCCCGGCGCCGATGCGCACCGGCTTCGTCGAGGTGCGCGGCTCGGCGCTGCTGAAGGCGCCGCTTCGGCTGACCGGCGAGTACCGCCGCCCCGACGGCGACACGCTGGTGCGCGAGGTGCGCGCGCCGTACGCCGAGACCACCACGATCCGCGCCAGCGACGTGCGCATCGAGCGCAACGGCCGCGGCGCGCGCACCTTCTCGCTGTCGCGCGCACCGGAACTGGCGGCGCTGCAGGCCAGCTTCGGCGCGCTGCTGTCGGGCGACCGCGCGCTGCTGGAGAAGCACTACACGATCGACACCCGCGGCAGCCGCAGCGCATGGACGATGGCGCTGGCCCCGCGCGATGCCGCGGTCGCGGCCAAGCTGCGTGGCATCACCCTGCATGGCCGCGGCGCCGAACTGCGCTGCATCGAGACGCACCCGGCGCAGGGCGACGTGCAGCGCACCTTGCTGGCCGGCGCGGCCCGCGCGGCTGAAACGGTGTCCGACGCCGCGGCGCTGGCCGCGCTGTGCACCGGCGCCGAAGCCCGCGCGCAATGACGTCCCGCACCCGGCTCGGGCTTGCGCTGCTGTGGCTGGCCGCGCTGCTGCTGGCCGGGTGGGCGGTGTCGCGCACGCTCGAGTTGAGCGGCGACCTGCGCAAGTTCATGCCGGCGCCGCAGACGCCGGCGCAGACGCTACTGATCGATGAGCTGGGCGAGGGCCCGGGTTCGCGGCTGCTGCTGGTCGCGCTGGAGGGCGATACGCCCGAAACGCTCGCCGGGATCTCGCGCGCGATGCGCGCCACGCTGTCGGCCGACGATGCGTTCGCGCTGGTCGCCAACGGCGATGACGCGGGGCTGGACGCCATCCCCGAAGCGCTGCGCCCCTACCGCTATCTGCTGTCGCCGACGCTCGATACGCAGCGCTTGGATGTCGCCACCCTGCGCGAGGCGCTCGACCAGCGCGTGCAGGACCTGGGTTCGCCCGCCGCCACGCTGATCGAACCGCTGCTGCCCAGCGACCCGACCCTGGAAACCCTCGCCGTCGCCGAGGCGCTGCAACCGGCCGGCGCGCCGCAGCAGCTGCACGGCGTCTGGTTCGACCGCGCCGGCCAGCGCGCGCTGCTGGCGCTTGAAACCCGCGCCGCCGGCTTCGACCCGACAGGCCAGGCCGCGGCCGTCGCCGCAGTGCACGCCGCGTTCGACACTGCCAAAGGCGCCGGCCCGGCGACCTTGGCGATGACCGGCCCCGGCGCGTTCTCGGTGGAAATCGGCGCGCGCACGCAGCGCGAGGCCAGCCTGATCGGCACGGTCGATTCGATCGTGTTCGCGCTGCTGTTGATGCTGGCCTACCGCAGCTGGCGCGCGCCGCTGCTGGGCGCGCTGCCGCTGGCCACCGGCGGACTGGCGGGCCTGGCCGCAGTGGCGCTGGCCTTCGACGGCGTGCACGGCATCACGCTTGCGTTCGGCTTCACCCTGATCGGCGTGGCACAGGACTACCCGATCCACCTCTTCAGCCACATCCGCCCCGACGTGTCGCCGCGCGACAGCGTGCGCGGGCTGTGGCGCACGCTGGCCACCGGCGTGGTCGCCACCTGCATCGCGTACCTGACGTTCCTGGTTTCCGGTGTCGAAGGACTGGAGCAGCTGGCGGTGTTCACCATCGTCGGCCTGGGCACCGCGGGCCTGGCGACACGCTTCGCGCTGCCGGCGCTGATCGTGCCGGGGCAGTGGAACCCGATTGCCACGCCGGGCCTGGCGACGGCGTGGCGCGCGATCGATCGCCTGCCGCGGCTGCCTGCCACCGCCGCGCTCGCACTGGCGTTGGTCGCCATTGCGGTCGCTGCGCTGGCGCCGGGCCGGTTCTGGGAGAACGACCTCTCGCGCCTTACGCCGGTGCCCGCGCCGGCGATGGCACTGGACACCCAGCTGCGCCGCGAACTGGGCGCGCCCGACGTGCGCTACGTGATCGCGCTCGACGCCGCCGACGCCGAAGCCGCACTGCAGGCCGGCGAGGCATTGCAGCCGCAACTGGAGCAGTTGCGGGTCGCCGGTGCGCTCGACGGCTTCGACCTCGCCTCGCGCTACCTGCCCAGTGCCGCCACCCAGCGCGCGCGCCAGCAGCGACTGCCCGGCGACAACGAACTGAAGATGTCGCTGGCGGCCGCGCTGGCCGACAGCCCGTTCGTCGCCGACGCGTTCGAGCCGTTCGTGGCCGACGTCGCGGCCGCTCGCCAGGCCGAGCCGCTTGGCGTCGACGACCTGGCCGGCACGCCGCTGGCCACCGGCGTCGATGGCCTGCTGCTGCAACGCGACGGTGGCACCACCGCGCTGGTGTCGCTGACCGGCCTGCACGATGCCGGTGCCGTGGCGCGCGTGGCCGAGCAGCACGGCGGCCAGCTGCTGGACCTCAAGCAGGCCAGCGAGTCACTGGTGGCCGAATACCGCGGCCGCGTGCTGGGCGCACTGACGCTGGCGGCGGTGTTGCTGGCGCTGACGGTGCTGGCCTCGTTGCGCTCGGTACGCCGCACCCTGCGCGTGCTGGCGCCGATGGCGCTGACCACGCTGCTGGTGCTGGCGGCGCTGCGCGCGCTCGGCGTCGAACTCAACCTGTTCCATCTGGTGGCGCTGATCCTGGGCGCGGGCCTCGGGCTGGACTACGCGCTGTTCTTCGACCACGCCGGCGACGACCGCGACGAGCAGTTGCGCACCCTGCACGCGGTGATCGTCTGCAGCGCGATCACCTTTGCCGTATTCGCGCTGCTGGCGGCCTCGTCGATACCGGTACTGCGCGCGATCGGCGGCACGGTCGCCTTGGCGGTGGTGTGCAACTTCGTGCTGGCGCTGCTGGTCACGCGCCGACCGGTCACCGCGTACGCGCGCGGCGCGGATGCACCATCACCGGAACCCCTGCCATGACCGGCGCCATCGACCGCGCCCGCATCCTGCAATTGGTCCCGCACCAGGGCGACATGTGCCTGTGGGATGCAGTGGACACGTGGGACGCAGGGTCGATCCGCCTGCGCGCGACCAACCACCGCGATCCGGCGCATCCGCTGCGCAGCGGCGACCGGCTGCGCGCGCTTCACCTGTGCGAGTACGGCGCCCAGGCGATGGCGGTGCACGGCGGCCTGCGTGCAGCGGCCTCCGGCGGCGCCGCGCCGCCGGGCATGCTGGTGGCGCTGCGCGGCGTCGAGCTGCACGTCGAGCGCATCGACACCCTGCCCGGCGACCTGGAATGTGAGGCGCACGTGCTGGTGGAAGGCGAGGGCAGCCAGCAGTACGGCTTCCGCATCACCCACGCCGGCACGCTGCTGGCCGAGGGCCGCGCCGCGGTGATGCTGCGCCCGGCGCCGTAGCCCTCCGTCGCATCGCGTCGCATTGCTTTTGTAGGAACGGCTTCAGCCGCGATGGTGTGCCCGATCGCCTCGCTGCCTCGGATACGCGATGGCATCCGGGTGCCGGTCGCGACTTACGTCGCTCCTACACGCGTGGCATCGGCGTCCCAGCCTGACGTTCATCGCGGCTGAAGCCGCTCCTACAGAGGCTGCGTCGGGCACACCCGACTCACGTCGCTCCCGCATGCACGACAATGCCCGCCTGCCGACACCGGAGCGTACCGATGACCCCGACCCCCGCCCCCACCCTCCGCCGCGCCCTCGTCACCGGCGGCAGCGGCGACATCGGCAGCGCGATCTGCCAGCGCCTGGCCGAGGACGGCTGCCACGTCATCGTCCACGCCCACGCCAACCTGCAACGCGCGCAGGCCGTGGTCGACGCGATCCATCACGCCGGTGGCAGCGCGCAGGCGGTGGCATTCGACGTCGCCGACGGCGACGCCACGCGCACGGCGATCGAGGCGTTGCTGGCCGACGGCCCGATCCAGGTCGTCGTCAACAACGCCGGCATCCACGACGACGCGCCGCTGGCGGGCATGGGCGACGCGCAATGGAAACGCGTCATCGACATCTCGCTGCACGGCTTCTTCCATGTCACCCAGCCGCTGCTGCTGCCGATGGCGCGCACGCGCTGGGGCCGGGTGGTCAGCATTTCCTCGGTAGCGGCGGTGCTGGGCAACCGCGGCCAGGCCAACTACGCCGCGGCCAAGGCCGCGCTGCACGGCGCCAGCAAGTCGCTGGCGCGGGAAATGGCCTCGCGCGGGATCAGCGTCAACGTGGTCGCGCCGGGCGTGATCGAAGGCCGGATGGCCAGTGATGCGTTCCCGGCCGAACTGATCAAGCAGACCGTACCCGCCGGCCGCGCCGGCACGCCGGACGAGGTCGCGTCCCTGGTCGCGTTCCTGTGCTCGGACGCGGCCGGTTACATCAACGGCCAGGTCATCGGCATCAACGGCGGCATGGGCTGAGGGCAGTCGAAGGCTGAACCCTTCAGCCGCCGGCGCCCCGGTGGGGCCGCAGTCACCCCGCGCCCACGTCCGCGGCGTAGCATCGGACGGCACGATCCACGCCCCGGAGGCGTCCCATGCTCCGCATCCTCACCGCCGCGCTGCTGGCGCTTACGCTGGCCGCCTGCGCCACCTCGCACATCCTGACCGGCCAGCCGCGCGCGCCGATCGATCCGGCGCAGGTGCGCGTCTATTTCGATCCGCCGCCGGCCGGGTACGAGGAGATCGCCCTGCTGGAAACGCGCAGCGGCGCGTTCACCTACGGCGAGCAGAACAAGACCGACCAGGTGATCGAGAAGCTGCGAGTGGAGGCGGCCAAGCTCGGCGCCAACGGCGTGCTGTTCCAGGGCACGTCCGACAGCTGGGGCGGCACCGGCGTCAGCGTCGGCGCGGGCGGCGGGCGCTTCGGCGGCAGCAGCTTCAGCAGCGGCGGCGTGGGCGTCAGCGTCACGCCGACCCAGAAGTACGCGCGCGGCGTCGCGATCTTCGTCGCGAACCCGCCGCCGTTGTCCACGCCAGCCCCCGCGCCCGGCGGTTGACCGTGGAGCGCCGCACGGCCACCGAGGCGAAGACGAAGCCGGGCGCCGGCTCCGTGGAGGGATTCCTGGCCGCGCAGGACCCGGCCCGGCAGGCGGACTGCCATACGCTGGTCGAAATGATGCGTGCGTCGACCGGGTGCGATCCGGTGCTGTGGGGCCCGGCGATCGTCGGCTTCGACACCTACACCTACCGCTACGAGAGCGGTCGCGAAGGCGACTGGCCCATCGTGGGCTTCTCCCCGCGCAAGCAGGCGCTGACGCTGTACATCATGCCGGGCTTCGACGCTTACGAACCGCTGCTGGCGCGGCTGGGCAAGTTCAGCACGGGCAAGTCGTGCCTGTACCTCAAGCGCCTGTCCGACGTCGACATGGACGTGCTGCGCCAGCTGGTGGACGAATCGGTCGCGGCGATGCGCGCGCGGTATCCGCGCAACGCGTAACCCGACTCGCGCTGATCCCGCCCTTCTGTAGGAGCGGCTTCAGCCGCGAAGCCCGCGCTCCTTGCACCTGTAGGAGCGACGTGAGTCGCGACCACGTTCCATCAACTGCATCAAGCCGCCTTGCGCCACGCCCAAGCGCATGAAACCGCGGTGTATGCGCAGGCGG
>MIDV01000100.1:14661-25844 GCA_001830245.1 Lysobacterales bacterium RIFOXYA1_FULL_69_10
CGCCGCTGTGACGCTGGCCCAGCCATCGAGCGACAACGCATCGCGCAACGCCTGACTGGCCAAGACCGCGACAAAAACGACTGCTGCCCCAATCGCGCCCGGCAACGGTGGCGACACGTAGATCCGCTGTACGCGCTTCTCGATCTGTCGCAGCAACACGACCAGCGCCACCAGCCCGAGTAGTGCGAGGAGTTGGCTCACCGCTCTCGTTCAGCGCTGTAACCGGCCTGCACGCCCCGTACGAAATCCGGTAGCGCCCCGCTCAGGAACAACGCGATGCCCGCGGCCAGCAGGATGTTGCGGTTGTTGCGACGGAATCCGACGACCAGCGCCACGAAGCCACCCACGGCCAACCCCAGTTCCAACCCGTGCATATTCGCTCCCCGATCAACGCAGGCGTCCTGCCTGCCGGGCAAGTATCGCGCGGCGGCGAGCCGTTTACACGTGCTGGTCCAGCATGACGACGTTGCCGTCGGGGTCGGACAGGATGATGTGCGCCGGGCCGGTGGTGTCCGGATCCGCGCGTGTGGTGATGTCGACACCTTCGCCGTCGAGCGACGCCTGGATCTGGCGCACGTCGGTGAATGACGCCAAGGGCTGCGCGGCCTGGTCCCAGCCCGGGTTGAAGGTGAGGATGTTCTTGTCGAACATGCCTTGGAACAGGCCGATCACGGTCGAGCCGTTCTTCAGGATCAGCCAGCCCTGTGCGGCGTCGCCGCCCATAGTGGAAAAGCCCAGCTTCTCGTAGAAGGCGCGGGACGCCTGCAGGTCTTTCACCGCGAGGCTGACGGAAAACGCACCGAGTTCCATGGGATCACCTCCGGGGTCACGGGCATTGGCCCGCGGCAAGCCTAGCGCGTCGATTCCCCGTCAGGCACGGCGCGTCGAACGGTCCATCGTAGGAGCGGCTTCGGCCGCGATCGGGCATCGGCCCGCAGCCCCGCCGTGGCCTCGGCGTATACATCCAGTTGCGTTGCAGGAGCGACGTGAGTCGCGACCGCGAGAGATCGGATACATGCGCAGGTCGCGACTTACGTCGCTCCTACACGGTTCGATCGCGGCTGAAGCCGCTCCTACAGGTCTGGACCTGCCGGTTGCACGTCTGGCGCTACGCCGCCTGGTACCAGCGCGGCGCCAGCGACTCTTCGCTGGCCATGCCGGTTTCGCCCAGCACCGCCTCCAGAGCGTCGCCGTCGATCCCGGGATGCGCGGCGCGCGCGCGCGCCAGCACCTCCGCCGCCAGCGCCTCCATCCGGGCCACGTTGGCGTGGATGCGCTCGACGAACGCCTCGTCGTCCAGTTCGTCGTGGAGCGCGCGGTTCATCTCGGCGAACCACGGGATCCGGCTCTGGTCGAGCATCGTGTCGGTGGCGATGTCCACCGGCAGGCCGGCCTCGCTGTTGCGCTCGCCCCATTCGCGAAGCAGGGCCTGCACGTGGATGTTGAGCACTTCGCCCCGCTTGAACGCGTCGCGCGTGCGGCCGAGCGCGGCGATGTCGCACTGGCGCTGCGCGAAGTACAGCGCGGCCAGCAACCCCCAGTAGAAGGTGTAGTCCCAGATGACCTTCACCGGCATGACCTGGGCGTCGCCGAACAGCGGGTACTGGTCCTGGTAGAGGCTCAGGGTGTTTTCGTAGAACGCGAAGTACAGCTGCTGGTAGATCTGCGCGAACGGCGCGAACGACAGGCCGGCGCGGTCCTTGGCGATCAGGTCGCAGATGTAGGTGTTGCTGATGGCGATGAAGTCGCTGCCCGGCGAATAGAACGGGTCCAGGAACAGCCCGGCCTCGCCGGTCAGTGCCCAGCGGTCGCCGGAGAACACCTGCTTGCAACCGTACGAGAAGTGCCTGAGGAACAGGAAGTCCTGCAGCGCCGGCTGCGCCTCGTCCAGCGCGCGCGCCACGCGCGGCTGGTGCACGCGCAGCCAGTCCATCGCCTTGTCGTGCGTGTTCATGGTGTCCAGCGGGTGCATCTTCGCGTCGCAGACGATGCCCAGCGAGTGCGCACCCGACGCCAGCGGGATCAGCCAGAACCAGTAGCCCGGCCCGCACAGGTGGTTGGTCGAGCGCCAGCGTTCCGGCGGCATGCAGCGCGCGCGCCAGGCCGGGTCGTCCGACCAGTCGTCGGGTTTGATGAAGCCGTCCACGCGCCACCACACGGCGTTGGCGTCGTGGTCGTTGGGCTGGGCGAGGTCGCGCTTGCGCTTGACCAGGCCGGCGCGGCCGGCGGCATCGACCAGCCAGCGCGCGGTGAGCTGGCGGGCGTCACCGCCGTGGTCGAAGCGCACGGTGTGCGGGCCGTCGCTCTCATCGATGTCGAACCCGCGCACGGTGGCGCCGTCGATGAATTCCACACCCAGCCCGCGCGCATGGTCGCCGAGGAAGTTCTCGAAACGGCCGCGGTCGATCTGCCACGACGGCGTCGGCAGCAACTGGCTGACGCCGAGTTCGAGGGTTCGGTCGAAGTCCTCGCGGCCCTCGCTGAAGAAGAAGCGGAAGCCGAACTTGCGGATCTGCTCACTCTCCAGGTGCTCGCGCAGGCCGACCACGTCGGCGAAGTAGTGCGCGCCGATCTCCACCGTGGACTCGCCGACCTTGAAAGCGGCCTCGCGCACCGGGTGGGCACGGCGCTCCAGCACCGTGACCCTGATGCCCGGTTCCTGCCGCTTGAGCTGGATCGCCAGCGTCAGGCCGGCAAGGCCGCCGCCCAGGATGACCACGTCGGTGTCGTGCGGGGAGGCAGCAGGGTTCATCGGGACTTGGCCGGTTGTGCGGGCGGGTACGTGGCGAACTCGCCGTCGGGGTCGTGGATCAGCGGCGGGTTGGCGCGGATTCGGCGGTACACCTCCAGCATCCCTCCGCGCGCCAGCACCTGGCTGGCGATGTGCGAGGTGATGCGGGTGAAGTCGCGCATCGGCTTGAAGTGGCTGGCACGGAACTGGTTCGCCGGGTCGTCGCCGGCATGCACGCAGGCGTAGCGCGATTCGATCGGCACCGACACGCAGCGCGTGCCCAGGGTGCGCGCGGCGGAAATCAGGATCTGCGCCTCGTACACGAAGTCCTCGCCGGGCACGTCGCCCAGCGCCAGCACCTCGGCAGGGTAGTAGCGCTGGCCGCTCTGGGTGTCGGCGATGCGGTAGCCGGTGCCCCAGGCGATGCCCCAGTCGCCGAACTCGTTGGCCAGGCGCCGGTAGGTCGGTTGCTGCTCGCGCTTGCGCAGGCGCGCGCCGATCACGATGTGGCGCGGGTGGTAGCGCGCGGCATCCAGCAGACGCGGGATGTCGCTGGCGGCGTGCTGGCCGTCGCCGTCCATGGTGACCACGCCGGTGACGCCGCGCCGCAGCGCTTCGGCAAAGCCGGTGCGCAGGCGGGCGCCCTTGCCCATGCGGCGCTCGTGGCGGATCAGCGTGACCGGCAGGTCGGCGATGGTGTCGGCGGTGCCGTCGTCCGATCCGTCGTCGATGACGATGACGGCCGGGCATTCGGCGAGCGCACCCTCCACCACCCCGCGCAGGCGCAGCGCCTCGTTGAGGGCGGGGATGACGACGGCGATGGAACTGCGATCAGGCATGCAGGGGCTCGTTGGAAGGCGTGTGGTGGGCGGGCGCGTGCGCCAGCGAAAGCTCGAGCACGCGCCCCGGGCCGGCATCGAGCGCGGCGCGGGCCGCGCCCGTGGCCAGCGCGTCGAACAGCGGCAGCATCGTCGCCATCGCGTTGCCGGCCGCAAACCGTGCAAGCGGTCCGTCGTTGGCCGGCGGCGTGCCATCGGCCAGCGTGGCGCGAAGCGTCATCGGGTCGCGGCCGCCGGAGGCATCGCGCGACAGCACCAGCGCGCCTCCTAGCAAGCCTTCGCTGCGGGTCACGCCCGCGAGCGGACCGGCCGAGGCGCCGTCGTAGCCGACCAGCAGCACCGACGGGGCGCCATCGGCCAGTTGCGCCAGCGCTTCCAGCAGGCCCTGGGCGAAGCTGGCGTGCAGCGCGCTGATCGCGGTGGCCGCCGCCATCGCGCCGGCACCGATGGTCCAGTAGCCGGCGGCGGCGTTGTGGACGGAGTTGTGGAAGCGGATCGGCGAGATGGTGCGCGGCGCGGTCGCCAGCGTTTCGCACATGTAATCGGTGATGCCCAGCTCGCCGTGGGTGGAGGCGAACACCGACGGCAGCGTGGCCGGGTCGCGGCCGGCGGCGTGGCAGGCGGCGAGCGCGACATCCAGCGCGACGGCGACCGTCTCCGGCGCGCGGCGGCGCTCGTTGGGGGCCAGCAGTTGCGGCGAGGGGCGTCCGGGCGCGTCGTCCGGGCGGTCACCGGTGCGCGCGAAGGCGACGGCGGCGTCCCACGACGGCAGGCCGCGGGTCCAGAAGGCGGTGCCTTCGATGCGGGCGGTCAGTGTCGTCATGCGCGGCCGAACACCAGCGAGCAGTTGTTGCCGCCGAAGCCGAAGGAGTTGTTCATCGCGTAGCGGATCTCGCGTTGCACGTTGTCGAAGCGGATCTGCGGGCCGCACGCGGGGTCGGGCGTATCGCTGTGCAGGATGCCGGGCAGCAGGCCGGTGTCGAGGGCGAGCAGCGCGATCACCGATTCGACGATGCCGGCCGCGCCCAGCGTGTGGCCGGTCCAGCCCTTGGTGGAGCTGGCGTGCAGCGTGTCGGGGAACAGCGCGGCGACGGCGGCGGCCTCGATCGAATCGTTGGCCGGCGTGGCGGTGCCGTGCAGGTTGAGGTAGCCCACTTCACCCGCATCGATCCCGGCGCGGGCGATCGCCTGGCGCATCGCCATCTGCGCGCCGAGCCCCTCCGGATGCGGCGCGGACATGTGGTGGGCGTCGCTGGACTCGCCATAGCCGCGCAGCTGCAGACCGGTGTCGCTGGCCGCCGCGCGCTCGACGACGGCAAAACCGCCGGCCTCGCCCAGCGACAGCCCAGTGCGCGCGGTGTCGAACGGCCGGCACGGGTCCACCGCAACCAGCTGCAACGAGTTGAAACCGTAGATCACGCTGCCGCACAGGGTGTCGACGCCGCCGACCAGCGCGGCGTCGGCCAGGCCCGCGTTGATCAGGCGCGCGGCCTGCGCGAACACCTTGGCGCTGGACGAGCACGCGGTGGCGACGGTCACGCACGGGCCGCGCAATCCGGTGGCCTGCTGCACGAAGTCGCCGAGCGAATGCGGGGTGTGGACGATGGGGCGTGCCAGGTCGCCCGGGAATCGCGCCCCGGCGCCCTCGCCCTCGAGTCGGCGGTAGGCCTCCTCGCTGGCACCGATGCTGGAGGTCGAGGTGCCGACCACCACCGCCACGCGGTCGGCGCCGTGGCGTGCGACCTGGTCCTTGATGGCGTCGAGCAGGCCGTCGGACTGCAACGCCAACCACGCGAGGCGGTTGTTGCGGCATTCCCACTCGGAAAGATGCTCGGGCAGCGGTGCGTCCTCGACGCCTTCGACGCGGCCGATCCAGCAATCCAGCGACACTTCGCCATCGGGCAGGGGACCGAAATCGTTGCGGCGCAGGCCGCCGCGGCGCGCATGCAGCGCATCGGCCTGGGCCTGCCGTCCACGGCCGAGCGCGGTGGTGGCGGTATAGGCGCGCACCGCCAGCGGCGGCATCGGCGCGGGTGCGGTCGGCGGCGATGCGGGAGGCGCGGAGTCGGCGGGCACGACGTTCCTGAACAAGAAAACCGGACGAAGCGCCGAGTATAGCCAGCGCCCCGTGGACGCCCCGGGCATAGAATCGGCGGGCGTTCCGCCGCCGTTCCAACTCCCCCGCCCGCACCGAGCCGACCCGTGTCCACCCGACTGGCCCACCGCCTGGCGCTCAGCGCCGACCGCGACGTGCTGCACGCCGCCGCCGTCACCGCGGCCGCGTGCGTGCTGAGCCTGGGCCTGGTCTACGTCGGGTATTTCGTCCATGTGCTGCGGGTCGCGCGCAAGGCGCCGTGCCTGCCCGACCGCGGCGACTGCCTGCTGCTGTTCGGCAAGCACGCGCCCGGCGGCCGGCTGGACATCGACTTCGAGGCGCGGCTGGACCGCGCGGTGTCGCTGTGGCGGCAGCGTCCGCCGGGCAACGTCGTGCTGCTGGGCGGCGGCGCGCCCGGCGAGCCGAGCGAAGCCGAGCTGGCGCAGGCCGGGCTGCTGGCGCGCGGTGTCACGATCGACCTGCCGATGACGCTGGAGTCACAGTCACGCGACACCCTGCAGAACCTGCGCAACGCCCGCATCGTGCTGGGCGAAGGCTTCGGACGGCGGGTGACACTGCTCAGCAGCCGTTACCACCTGGCGCGCTGCGCGCTGTTCGCGCGCAACCTGGGTTTCGATGCCGAGGTCTGCGCGGCCGAACCGCGCCTGCGGCTGGGCCCGCAGATGCTGCTGCGCATCGCCGGCGAGGCGGCGTACGTCTGCCTGACCGATATCGGCACGCGCTGGGCACGGCTGATCGGCCACCGGCGGATGATCGAGCGGAGCAGTTGAGGCGCCGGCTGCGTCGCAGGTTCCGGCGCGTTGTAGGAGCGACGTGAGTCGCGACCGGGAGCCGGTTCCACACTCAAGGGCCAACGCCCTGCGTGCAAGACACCCCTCCCCAACCCTCCCCTGCAGGCAGGGGCGGGAGCAGTACCTGTAGGAGCGCCTTCAGGCGCGATCGCATTCCGGTGGGCCGGCGCCGCGGCCGGCACTCGCGAGATCGCGGCTGAAGCCGCTCCTACACGTGCAGGGCGGTCACCGCTGCAAACAGCGGCCGAAGAAGTCCTCGGTCAGGCGCAGGCGGTGCAGCAGGTCGGCACCACGCAAGCCGTGCTTGGCGCCGGGGTAGGTCATCAGCTCGAACGGCTGGCCGCGCTGCTGCAGGGCGCTCATCAGCACGGTGGAGTTGCTGAAGAGCACGTTGTCGTCGGCCATGCCGTGGATCAGCAGCAGCTCCGGCGCATCTGGGCCGACCAGCCCGTCGACGTGCTCGAGCACGCGCGCGAACCGGTAGCCATCGACGTTGGTGTCGGGCAGGTTCATGTAGCGCTCGGTGTAGTGCGTGTCGTACAGCGCCCAATCGGTTACCGGCGCGCCGGCGACGCCGCAGGCGTAGGCGTCGGGGGCCTGGCCCAAGAGCATCAGCGTCATGTAGCCGCCGTTGGACCAGCCGTATACGCCGATGCGCTCGCCATCGACCCAGGGCTGCGAACGCAGCCAGTTCGCACCCGCGCGCTGGTCCTCGACTTCCACCGTGCCCTGCTTGCCGTACAGCGCGCCGCCAAACGCGGCGCCACGGCGCGGGGTGCCGCGGTTGTCCAGCGAGAACACCACGTAGCCATGCTGGGCGAGGTACTGGTTGAAGTCCGGCGCCCAGCTGCGGCGCACGGTCTGCGCGGCCGGGCCGCCGTACACGAAGACGACGACGGGGTACTGGCGCGCGGGATCGAAGCCTGCCGGTTTGATCACGCTGTAATGCAGGTCGGTGGCACCGTCGGCGGCCTTCAGCGTGCCGAACTCGACCGGCCGGTGAGCGGCGCGGTACGGCGCGTACGGGTGCTCCGGGTCGGCCAGGTCGTTGTCGACCAGCGTGGCGATGCGGGTGCCGTCGTTGCGGTGCAGGGTCAGCTGCGGCGGCGTAGCCGGGTTGGACCAGTTGTCGACGTAGACGCTGGCGTTGTCGGCGAAGCTGGGCGCGTGCACGCCGTCCTCGGTCGACAGCCGTGTCACCGAGCCACCCGCCAGTGGCACGCGGTACACCTGCGTATCGAGCGGCGAGTCCTTGCCGGCGGCGAAGTACACCTGGCCCGCGGCCTCGTCCAGCGCCAGCACGCGGTCGACCGGCCAGTCGCCGGAGGTCAGCGCGCTGGCGCGGCCGTCGCCATCGATGACATACAGGTGCTGGTAGCCGCTGCGCTCGCTGCTCCACAGCAGGCGCCCATCCGACAGGAAGCGCAGGTCGTTGTGCAGCGGCACCCAGGTTTCGCTGGTCTCGTTGATCAACGTGCGCTGCGCGCCGGAGGCCAGGTCCGTTTCGACCAGGTCCAGGCGCTGCTGGTCGCGCGACTGGCGCTGGAACGTCAGCCGTTGCGGGTCGCGCCAGTCCACGCGGGCCAGGTAGATGTCCGGGTTGTCGCCCAGGTCGACCCACCGGCGCTCCGCACCGGCGCGCGGGGCGATCACGCCCAGCTGCACGCGCACGTTGGGATCGCCGGCCGAGGGATAGCGCTGCTCGATGACTTCGGTGCGGTCCGGGTAGACCTCGTAACGCTTCTGCACCGGCACCGGGGATTCGTCGATGCGCGCGAACGCGATCGCCGAGTCGTCGGGCGCCCACCAGTAGCCGGTGTGGCGGTCCATCTCCTCGTCGGCGACGAATTCGGCCACGCCGTTGCCGATGGTGTCGCTGCCGTCGTCCGTCAGCTGGATCGCCTTGCCGGTCGCCAGTTCGATCACCCACAGGTTGCGGTCGCGGATGAAACTGACGAAGCCGCCCTTCGGCGACAGCTTGGGGTCGGTGGCGAAGCCGCCGCCATCGGTCAGCTTGCGCACGGCGTCGCGGCCGGCCTGGCGCAGGTCGACGAGATAGAGCTCGCCGCCCAGCGGGAACAGCACCGACTGCCCGTCCGGCGCCCACTGGTAGTCGACGATGCCGCTGAGTGCGGCGATCCGCTGGCGTTCGCGTCGCGCCTTTTCCTCGTCCGACAGCACCTCCTCGCCCGGCAGTACGTCGTCGGCATCGACCAGGCGCGCGCTGGCGCCGGCGGCAATGTCGTAGGCCCACAGGTCCAGCCGGTTGCGGTCGTCCTCTCGTCCGCGCAGGAAGCCGACCCGTCGGCCGTCGGGCGAGACCTTCGGCTTGACCAGGCTGGGGCCCGACAGCGGGGCATCGCCCGCCAGCGCCTCCAAGGTCAACCTGCGCTCGGCGTCGGTGGCGGTCTGTGCGCTCGCGGGGTTCATCAGCAGGCTCGAACAGGCGAAAAGGGCGGCGATCCAGGCACGGGTCATAGGTCGTTCATTCAGCCGGACAGGGCCGTGAGTGTACGTGGACGCCCCTGGGGCAATTTCCGGGGCCATGAACGGGAGGTTTCGTTCAAGTTCCTGAAGCGATGAGCGAAAACTGAACAGGGGATTATGGTTAAGTGATGCCCCCGTGAAAGGCATGCGGCGCCTCGCCTGCTGCCAATGGAGCCCCCCGATTCCAGCCTTCGCCGCCACCGCTGCGCATGACGCCCTGCGTGCCGCCACCGGCGCCGCCCACGACCGCGTGGATGGCGTGCTGGGCGGCGGGCTGCACTCGGCCGACGACTACCGCGCCTACCTGCGCGGCATGCACCGGTTCGTGAGCGATGGGCAGGCCGCACTGGCGCAGGTGGCCAACGGCCTGGCCGACCAGCGCGACCGGCTGGAGCGCGACCTCGGCGCCCTGCGCATCGTGCCGCTGCCCGCCGCGACGCGGCCGGCCGCGGTGGTCGACCGCCCCGGGCAACTGGGTTGGGGCTACGTCGTCGCCGGCTCGTCGCTGGGCGCGCGTTTCCTGCTGCGCGAAGCGCGCGCGCTGGGCTACGCGCCCGGCGCGGGTGCCGACTTCCTCACCGGGCACGCGGGCGGCGACGCGTGGCCGGCGTTCCTGCGGGAACTGGACGCCGCCGCACTGAGCGATACCGATCACCCGCGCCTGTGCGCGGCCGCCACGGAGGCCTTTGGCCATGCCGAGTCGGCCCTGCGATGCGCGAAGGAGGCCCTGGCATGACCCGTGACCGCATCGGCAATCCCACTCCCAATCCGAACCCGGGCAGCCCGGCCCGCGCGGCCGACACGCTCGACCCGCGCCCGCAGCCGCGCGCCGTCCCCGGCATCGAGGACTGCGCCCGCGAGCCGATCCACCTGTCCGGTGCGATCCAGCCGCACGGCTTCCTGATCAGCGTGGTGCTGCCGGATTGGACCGTGCGGCAGGCCTCGGCCAACATCGAACAACTGCTGGAAGTGCCCGCCGCCGAGCTGCTGGGCGCGTCCCTGGCCGACTACATCAACCAGGACGTGCTGGAGGTGGTCGCCGACACGGTGAGCTTTGCCGAACCCGACGCGCCGCCGCAGCGCGCGGGCGTGGGCAACATCGGCCCGTTCGGCATGCTGTGCGACCTGGGCGTGCACGTGGCCGATGGGCTGGTGCACATCGAGATCGAGCAGCAGCCGTTCCACCAGCGCGGCAATGCGCCCACCGGCGTGGCCCAGGCGATGATCGCCCGCGTGGCCGCCGCCGGGGACGCCGACGACTTCCACCAGCGCGCCGCCGAGCAGGTCCGGCTGCTGACCGGCTACGACCGGGTGATGGTCTACCGCTTCCGCCACGACGATGCCGGCGAGGTGATCGCCGAAGCCCGCGCCGACGACCTGGAGCCGTACCTCGGCCTGCGCTACCCGGCCTCCGACATTCCGCCGCAGGCGCGCGCGCTGTACCTGCGCAACCGCCTGCGGGTGATCCCCGACGCCGGCTACGTGCCGGTGCCGGTGCTGCCCGGCGTCAACGCCCAGGGCGCGCCGCTGGACCTGAGCCAGCACGCCCTGCGCAGCGTCTCGCCGGTGCACGTGGAGTACCTGCGCAACATGGGCGTGGCCGCCTCGATGTCGATCTCGATCATCAGCGGCGGCCGGCTGTGGGGCCTGATCGCCTGCCACCACCGCGAGCCGCGGCCGGTGCCGCCAGGCGTACGCGCGGCGGCGGACCTGTTCGGCATGTTCGTATCGATGCGGGTGGCCGCGCGCGAGCAGGAGGAGACGATGCACCGCTACGAGCGCGCGCAGCAGGTGCGCGACGCGGTCGGCTCACGGCTGTCGCAGGCACGCGATTACCGGGCGGCGCTGACCGACGAGCTGCCGCTGCTGCGCGAGACGCTCGACAGCGATGGTGCGGCGCTCTGGCTGGGCGGGGAATGGAGCCACGAGGGCCGCGTGCCGGCCTCTCTCGACATCGGGGTGCTGATGGAGTGGGTGGAGCGCCTGGGCCGCCCCGTGCTGGCGATGACCGACAAGGCCGCGGACTGGCGCACCGATGCCCTGCAGGCCGAGGGCCTGGCAGGCCTGCTGGCGATCAACCTGGGCACGCCGGAGGACTGGCTGTTCGTGTTCCGCCGCGAGCAGGTCGAGGACGTCCGCTGGGCAGGTGAGCCGGACAAGGCCCTGGTGGCCACCGACGACGGCACCCGGATCGCCCCGCGCAAGAGTTTCACCGAGTG
>MIDV01000100.1:25865-28985 GCA_001830245.1 Lysobacterales bacterium RIFOXYA1_FULL_69_10
CAGCAGCGACTGGACCGACGGCGACCGCCGCGGCGCCGAGCGCCTGCACCGGGTGCTGCGCGAGCAGCGCCGCCGCCTGCTGGCCCCGGTCGAGGACCGCGGCAACATGGAGCGGTTGCGGCGACACGAGTCGCAGCGCGACCGCAAGACCCGGCTGCAGCAGCTGTCGAGCCTGGTCGACGGCCTGGTGCACCTGGACGAGGCGCAGACCTCGCGCCTGGACGAGCGCATCGCCACGCTGGAGGCGGACCTCAGGCAGTTGATCGAAGCCCGCACCAGCCACCTCCAGACCAGCAACTCGTAGCACCGCCGTCGCGGGCATGGCCCCGGGCGGCGCGGGCCGTTACCCTAGCGCGCCCGCCGCCACCCCCCGAGCCCATGGCCGACGTCCGCCCCGCCCGCCTCAATCCGCTGCCCGCGCTGATCTTCAGTTCGCGCTGGCTGCAACTGCCGCTGTACCTGGGCCTGATCGTGGCGCAGTGCGTGTACGTGTTCCTGTTCGTGAAGGAACTCGTGCACCTGGTCAGCGACGCCTCGAGCATGACCGAGCAGATGATCATGCTGCTGGTGCTGGGCCTGATCGACGTGGTGATGATCTCCAACCTGCTGGTGATGGTGATCGTCGGCGGCTACGAGACGTTCGTCTCGCGCCTGCGGCTGGAAGGCCACCCCGACCAGCCCGAGTGGCTGAGCCACGTCAACGCCAGCGTGCTGAAGGTGAAGCTGGCGATGGCGATCATCGGCATCAGCTCGATCCACCTGCTCAAGACCTTCATCGAGGCCGGCAGCATGGGCAGCGACCTGCCGCTGTGCGGCACGGTCGAGGCCGTCGTCGCCGCCCGCGAAGCCGCCGAGCTGGGCATCGGTGCGGTCAAGCTGTGCGTGACCACCACCGAGACCGGCGTGATTTGGCAGACGATCATCCACGGTGCCTTCATCCTGTCGGCTATTGGCATTGCGTGGACCGACAAGATCATGGCCCACGCCGGCAAGACCAAGGTCGCCGCTGCGGCGCATTGAGGCGGGACGTTGTAGGAGCGGCTTCAGCCGCGATGCGCCCCGCAGCGGCGCCACGCCTGTAGGAGCGACGTGAGTCGCGACCGCGCGGCCACGGCCACCGTCGCGGTTAGGGCCACCTGTGCGGGTCGCGACTCACGTCGCTCCTACAGAAGGACATCAGCAACCGACCATCGCGGCTGAAGCCGCTCCTACAGTTGGACCGCACTACCGGTCCCGGCCGCTGCGACGCCCACCGGTAGAATGGCGCGATGGATGTTTCCCACCTGCTCGACGGCCTGAACCCGGCCCAGCGCGAGGCCGTCAGCGCGCCTCCCGGCCACTACCTGGTGCTGGCCGGCGCCGGCTCCGGCAAGACCCGCGTGCTCACCCATCGCATTGCCTGGCTGCATGAGGTGGTTGGCGTACCGGCGCACGGCATCCTCGCCGTCACCTTCACCAACAAGGCCGCGGCCGAGATGCGCCAGCGCGTGGACGCGCAGCTGCGCGGCGGCACGCGCGGCATGTGGATCGGCACCTTCCACGGCCTGGCCCACCGGCTGCTGCGCCTGCACTGGCAGGAAGCCAAGCTCCCCGAGGGTTTCCAGGTGCTGGATTCGGACGACCAGCTGCGGCTGGTCAAGCGCGTGGTGCAGGCGCTGGAGCTCGACGACAGCCGCTTCCCGCCGCGGCAGATCGCGTGGTGGATCAACGCGCAGAAGGACGAGGGCCGTCGCCCCCAGCACCTGCAGCCCGAGCCGGGCGACCAGTGGGCCGACGTCATGCGCCGCTGCTACGCCGCCTACCAGGAGCGCTGCGAACGCGCCGGCCTGGTCGACTTCGCCGAGCTGCTGCTGCGCGCGCACGAACTGCTGCGCGACAACCCGGCGCTGCTGGCGCACTACCGCCACCGCTTCGGCCAGCTGCTGGTGGACGAGTTCCAGGACACCAACGCCATCCAGTACGCGTTCGTGCGCGTGCTGGCTGGCGAGAGCGGGCAGGTGTTCGTGGTCGGCGACGACGACCAGTCGATCTACGGCTGGCGCGGCGCCAAGGTCGAGAACGTGCAGCGCTTCCTGAAGGATTTTGCCGGCGCGCAGACCATCAAGCTGGAACAGAACTACCGGTCGAGCGCCAACATCCTCGACGCCGCCAACGCGGTGATCGCCCACAACCCCGACCGCCTCGGCAAGAAGCTGTGGACCGACAGCGGCAGCGGCGACCCGATCGACCTGTACGCGGCCTACAACGAGATCGACGAAGCGCGCTTCGTGGTGGAGCGGCTGCGCCAGTGGGTGCGCGACGGCGGCAGCTTCGGCGAGGTCGCGATCCTCTACCGCAGCAATGCGCAATCGCGCGCGTTCGAGGAGGCGTTGCTGGGCGAGCAGGTGCCGTACCGCGTGTACGGCGGCCAGCGCTTCTTCGAGCGCGCCGAGATCAAGGACACGCTGGCGTACCTGCGCTTGGTGGCCAATCGCAATGACGACGCGGCGTTCGAGCGCGCGGTCAACACGCCCACGCGCGGCATCGGCGAGCGCACGCTGGACGAAGTGCGCCGGCGTGCACGTGCCGACGGCATCGCGCTGGCCGAAGCGGCGCGCCGCGTCGCCAGCGAGTCAACACTGGCGGCGCGCGCGCGCAATGCGCTGGCCGGGTTCGCAACGCTCATTGACGCTCTCGAAGCCGAGTTCGCGCCGATGACGCTGCCGGAGAAGATCGACCACGTGCTGGCGCGCTCGGGCCTGCGCGAACACTGGTCCAAGGAAAGCCGTGGCGGGCTGGATTCGGAATCGCGCACCGACAACCTGGACGAACTGGTGTCGGTCGCCTCGCGCTTCTCGCGCAGCGAGGAGGACGAGGACGCCGACACCATGCCGGAGCTCGTCGCGTTCCTCAGCTACGCCGCGCTGGAGGCCGGCGAGGGCCAGGCGCAGGCCGGCGAGGACGGCGTGCAGCTGATGACACTGCACAGCGCCAAGGGGCTGGAGTTCCCACTGGTGTTCCTGGCCGGGCTGGAGGAGGGCCTGTTCCCCAACCAGAAGTCGGTGGAGGAGTCGGGCCGGCTGGAGGAGGAGCGCCGGCTGGCGTACGTGGGCATCACCCGCGCCCGCGAAAAACTCGTGC
>MIDV01000100.1:28996-32844 GCA_001830245.1 Lysobacterales bacterium RIFOXYA1_FULL_69_10
GAGGCGCGCCGCATCCACGGCCAGGACATGTACGGCATCCCGTCGCGCTTCCTGCGCGAGATCCCGCCGGCGCTGCTGCACGAGGTGCGGCCGAAGGTGCAGGTATCGCGCCCCGCGTTCCCCGCGCGTCCCCGCCGCGACTACGGTCACGCCGCGATCGAAACCCCGGCCGTGCAGCTCGGCGCACAGGTGCGCCACGCCACGTTCGGCACCGGCACCGTCACTGACGTCGAAGGCAGCGGCGCCCACGCGCGCGTGCAGGTCAACTTCGACGACGCCGGCAGCAAGTGGCTGGTGCTGGCCTACGCCAACCTGCAACCGGCTTAACGCCCGCGCCGCTCCCCTGTAGGAGCGGCTTCAGCCGCGATCACCCCCCGGGGGCGACGACACTACGACGGGTGCGCGATCCGTCAGTCCAGCGCGATCCCGAAATGGAACGCCTCGATCCGCAGCCGTTCGCGCAGGTAGAACGCGTGCGCGTCCTGGCGGTGGGTGCCCGAATCCAGCTGCAGGCGGACGCAGCCCTGGCGACGCGCTTCGTCCTTCAGCCAGTCCAGCAGTGCCTTGCCGTGCCCGGCGCTGCGCACGCGGGCGTCGGTGACCAGGTCGTCGACGTACAACTGACGGCCGGTGGCCAGCATCTCCAGTACGCGCCAGCCGGCGAACGCACGCACGATGCCGTCGCCATCCACGCGCACCGTGGCGCGGAAACCGTCGTCCATCTGCCGCAGGGCCTGCGCGACGAAACCGTCCTCGTCCAGGTGCGGGCGCAGCTGCTGGACCACCGGCCACGCCGCGCGCAACACCGCCTCGTCGTCGGCCGCCCGGATCGATGCATGGACCACGGGCGTCACCACTCGAACAGCTTGTACTGCACCGGCGAGATCGGCCCCTCGCCCCTGCTGCTGTCGAGCGTGCCGTCGCCGTTGCTGTCGACCAGGTAATAGGTCGGCCCGCGCACCGGCGTGATCTTGACCACCCGCAGCTGGCCGGCGATGCGGTACTCCTCGACCACGTCGCCACCGTCGAGCGCGCGACGGGTGACCTCCGCGTCCTCCAGCCCCGCGGTGGGGTCGCTCGGATCCATCGTGGCGCAGGCCGACAGCAGCAGGAGCAACGGGGCGAAGGCAAGGCGCATGGCGGGTCTCCACGGTGGCGTGGCCGTCAGGATACGCCGCCACCGCCGGCCGGGGGGCCTGTCGCCGCGGCGTAGAATCGCCGGATGAAACGACTCGTGCTGATCGACGGTTCCAGCTACCTCTACCGCGCCTTCCATGCCCTGCCGCCGCTGACCAACGATGCCGGCGAACCCACCGGCGCGCTGTTCGGCGTGGTCAACATGCTGCGCGCCACGCTCAACGAAAAGCCCGATTACGTGGCCTTCGTGGTCGATGCGCCGGGAAAGACGTTCCGCGACGACCTCGACCCGCAGTACAAGGCCAACCGCCCGCCGATGCCCGACGAGCTGCGCGCGCAGGTGCAGCCGATGTGCGAGATCGTGCAGGCGCTGGGCATCGACATCCTGCGCATCGACGGGGTGGAAGCCGACGACGTGATCGGCACGCTGGCGGTGCGCGCGGCCGACGCCGGCATCGACGTTACCGTGTCCACCGGCGACAAGGACATGGCGCAGCTGGTACGCGATTCGAATGGTCGCGCCGGCATCGCGCTGGTCAACACCATGAGCGGCAGCCGCATCGACAGCGATGCTGCGGTGATGGACAAGTTCGGCGTGCGCGCCGACCAGATCGTCGACTTCCTCGCGCTGATGGGCGACAAGGTCGACAACATCCCCGGCGTGGACAAGTGCGGCCCCAAGACCGCGGCCAAGTGGCTGGCCGAGCACGGCACGCTGGACGGCGTGATGGCCGCGGCCGACGGCATCAAGGGCAAGATCGGCGAGAACCTGCGCGCGGTGCTCCACCGCCTGCCGCTCAACCGCGACCTCACCACCATCCGCGTCGACCTCGACCTGCCGTGCGCACCCGACCAGCTGGTGCTGCGCGAGCGCGATGCCGACGCGCTGCGCGGGCTGTATGCGCGCTACGGCTTCAAACAGGCGCTGCGCGACCTGGACGGCAGTGGCGCAGCGGCGGCGGCGGATGCTGCGCAGGACCGCGCCGGCGTGCGCAACACGGCTGCCGGCTATGCGCGCGCCGCGACGCCGGCAGCGGAGGATGTCGACCCGGGGCTCTCGACGCCGGGCGAGTACGAGACCGTGGTGACCCAGGCGCAGCTCGACGCGTGGTTGCAGCGCCTGCGCGGGGCCGCGCTGTTCGCGTTCGATTGCGAAACCGATTCGCTCGACCCGATGCGCGCCAACCTGGTGGGCCTCAGCTTCGCGGTCGGGCCCGGCCGCGCCTGCTACATCCCGCTGGCCCACCACTACCCCGGCGCTCCGGCGCAGCTGGACCGCGATGCGGTGCTGGCGCAGCTGCGCCCGGTCATGGCGGATGCGGCGATCGCCAAGGTCGGCCAGCACGGCAAGTACGACCTGCACGTGTTGCGCCGGCACGGCGTGGATGTCGACGGCTACGCGCACGACACGATGCTGGAGAGCTTCGTGCTCAACGCCACCGCGACGCGCCACGACATGGACTCGCTGGCGTTGCGCTACCTCGGCTACGACACCGTCAAATACAGCGACGTCGCCGGCAAGGGCGCCAAGGCCATCACGTTCGACCAGGTGGCGCTCGACGATGCCACCCGCTATGCGGCCGAGGACGCGGACGTGACGCTGCGGCTGCACCGGACGCTGATGCCGAAGCTGGCGGCCGAACCGGCACTGGAGCGCGTGTACCGCGAGATCGAGATGCCGCTGGTGCCGGTGCTGGCGAGGGTGGAGGCCAACGGCGTGATGCTGGATTCGACCGAGCTGCGCCGGCAGTCGGCCGACCTGGGCAAGCGCATGCTCGAGGCCAAGCAGCACGCGACACAGCTCGCCGGGCGCGGCTTCAACCTGGACTCACCCAAGCAGCTGTGCGCGCTGCTGTTCGAGGAGCTGGGGCTGCCGGCGCTGGTGAAAACGCCGAAGGGCCAGCCGTCGACGAACGAGGAGGCGCTGGAGGCCATCGCCGACCAGCACGAGCTGCCGCGCGTGATCCTCGAGTACCGCGGGCTGACCAAGCTGCGCAGCACCTACACCGACAAGCTGCCGGAGATGGTCAACCCGCACACCGGCCGCGTGCACACCAGCTACCACCAGGCGGGCGCGGCGACCGGGCGTCTTGCGTCCAGCGACCCGAACCTGCAGAACATCCCGATCCGCACCGAGGACGGCCGCCGCATCCGCACCGCGTTCGTAGCGCCCGAAGGCCGGCGGATCGTCGCCTGCGACTACTCGCAGATCGAGCTGCGGATCATGGCGCACCTGTCGGGCGACCCCGGGCTGGTGCAGGCGTTCGCGTCCGGGGCCGACATCCACAAGGCCACGGCCGCGGAAGTGTTCGGCAAGACGCTCGACACGGTGGACCCCGGCGAGCGCCGCGCCGCCAAGGCGATCAACTTCGGGCTGATGTACGGCATGAGCGCGTTCGGGCTGGCCAAGCAGCTGGGCGTCGGTCGCGGCGAGGCGCAGGACTACATCGCGCTGTACTTCAACCGCTATCCCGGCGTGCGCGAGTTCATGGACAGCACCCGCGAACAGGCGCGCGAGCGCGGCTACGTCGAAACCGTGTTCGGCCGCCGCCTGTACCTGGACAACATCCATGCCCGCAACCAGGGCCTGCGCGCGGGCGCCGAACGCGCGGCGATCAACGCGCCGATGCAGGGCACCGCGGCCGACATCATCAAGCGCGCCATGATCGACATCGATGGCTGGCTGGCCGGACATCGTGATCGCGCCCTGA
>MIDV01000100.1:32874-49512 GCA_001830245.1 Lysobacterales bacterium RIFOXYA1_FULL_69_10
GGCGGCCGCCGACCTGCACGTACCGCTCGTCGTCGACAGCGGGGTCGGGGCCAATTGGGAGGAGGCCCACTGAAACCGCTTCCAGCCAGTTGTTAACGACACGTTTGCCGAAGTTGGCTGAATGAATCCGTCCTGAATTCTTCGAAAATTTAACCCGGATCTTCACGAACCATCCATGTCCGGAGTGGTCATATAGCTCGCGACAGGTGCAACGCCTGTCGCAGATCTCTCCCTCCCCTGGAGTGATCCCCAGGAGCGAAGACCCCTCCCCAGGTCCCGCTCCACCAGCCCCGCCGGCCCCCCCTGCCTGCGGGGCTTTTTATTGCCTGCGATTCGGCCGCGAACCCGCCCAGCGGTGGCAATCTCTGCGCCCCCTGTAGGAGCGGCTTCAGCCGCGATCGCCTCGAAACGCTCCACGCAGGAGTCGCAGCTGAGGCCGCCCCTGCAACGGCGCTGCCGTCAGGACTGCAGCCCGGCCAGCCAGTCGCGCGGGCGCAGGTAGTCCGCCAGCCGCGCCTCGTCGCTGCCGGGCTCGGGCTGGAATCCGTACTCCCACCGCACCAGCGGCGGCAGGCTCATCAGGATCGACTCGGTGCGCCCGCCCGACTGCAGCCCGAACAGCGTGCCGCGGTCCAGCACCAGGTTGAACTCGACATAGCGGCCGCGGCGGTAGAGCTGGAATTGCCGCTCGCGCTCGCCGTAGGGCATGTCGCGGCGGCGCTCGACGATCGGCAGGTAGGCGTCGATGAAGCCGTCACCCACCGCGCGCTGGTAGGCGAAGTCGCGCTCGAAGTCCTCGTGCAGATCGTCGAAGAACAGGCCGCCGACACCGCGTGTTTCGTCGCGGTGCTTGAGGAAGAAGTACTCGTCGCACCAGCGCTTGTGCGCGTCGTAGCGCGCCTGGCCACCGAACGGTTCGCACAGGGCGCGCGCCGTGGCGTGCCAATGGCGCACGTCCTCGTCGAACGGGTAGAACGGGGTCAGGTCGAAGCCGCCGCCGAACCACCAGGCGACAGTCTCGCCGTCACGCACCGCCCGGAAGTGGCGGACATTGGCGTGGGTCGTCGGCAGGTACGGGTTGCGCGGATGGAACACCAGCGACACCCCGACCGCGCGCCAGGAGGCCCCGACCAGTTCGGGCCGCGCCGCGGTCGCCGCCGGCGGCAACGCGTGGCCGGACACGTCCGAAAAACCGATGCCGGCCTGCTCGAACACCGCGCCGTCGCGCAGGATGCGGGTGCGGCCGCCACCACCGGCCAGCCCGCTCCCGCCCGACGTGGCCGGTGTCCGCGTCCACGCATCCTCGATGAAGTGCGCACGGCCGTCGGCGGTTTCGATCGCGCTGCAGATGCGGTCCTGCAGGCCGGTGAGGTAGTCGCGGACGCGGTCGAAATCGGTGTCGGGGGGCGTGCTCATCGCGCGCATTGTAGTGGCGGCCTGCGCGCGGGTCGGCAGCCGCTACAGTGTCCGACCCGCCCACCTGCCGTCCGACGTGCTGATCGCCTTCAACAAACCGTTCGGCGTGCTGTGCCAGTTCACCGACCGCTCCGTGCCGCCGCGCCCGACGCTGGCGGGCTTCGGGCTTCCGCCCGGCGTCTACGCCGCGGGCCGGCTGGACCATGACAGCGAAGGCCTGCTGCTGCTCACCGACGACGGCGCGCTGTCGCATCGCCTCACCGATCCGCGCCACAAACAGCCCAAGACCTACTGGGTGCAGGTCGAAGGTGACCCGTCGTCCGACCAGTTGTCGCAGTTGCGCGATGGCGTCGCGTTGAAGGACGGCCCGACGCGGCCGGCGCAGGTGTCGCACCTGGAGCCGCCGACGCTGTGGCCGCGCGACCCGCCGGTGCGCTTCCGCAAGACCGTCCCGGACGCCTGGCTGTCGCTCACGATCACCGAAGGCCGCAACCGCCAAGTGCGCCGGATGACCGCCGCCGTCGGCCTGCCGACCCTGCGGCTGGTGCGCGTCGCGGTCGGCGCGCATCGCCTCGAGGACCTGGCTCCCGGCGCGTGGCGCGTGCTGCCCTGACGCCCTCCAGCGGCGACGTGCGTCGCGCGCCGGCAAAACGAAACGCAGTGGTAGGCCGCCCGCCCGTCCCGGCCGCGTTGGCACTTCCTGAACAGTTCACTTTGGAACGCTCCAGCACCGGGCATTTCTGCTAACTTTTGCCTGTTCAGCATTGCCAAGGCCGCCCTGCGAGGGCGCGCCGGCCAACGGGGATCCACCTCAAGAATGACCGCCATCGCCGCAAGCACCGGCCGCATCCTGGTCGTCGACGACCAGGCCGCCAACCTGCGGGTGGTCAGCAACCTGCTCAGCCGCCAGGGCTATGAAGTCGCGACGTCGGGCAACGGCGAGGACGCGCTTGCGCAGTTCGAGGCCAACCCGCCGGACCTCGTCCTGCTGGACATGATGATGCCCGGCATGGACGGCTTCGACGTGCTGGCCGCGTTGCGCGCGCAGGCGCCGCCGTTGCGCGTGCCGGTGGTGTTCGTGACCGCGGCGCAGGACCGCGACCTGCTGCTGCGCGCGTTCGATGCCGGCGTGGTCGATTACGTCACCAAGCCGTTCCTGCCAGAGGAACTGCTGGCGCGGGTCAACGCCCACATCGGACTGAAGATGACCCGCGACCGCCTGGAGCGCGTCGCACGCGAACGCGAGGAGCTGGTCAACCTGGTCGCGCACGACCTGAAGAACCCGCTGACCAGCGTGCTGTTCGCCGCCGACCTGTTGCGCAGCGACGGCTGCAAGCCCGAACGCGTACCGCGCTACCTGGAAATGATCCACGAGAGCGCGGACGACGCGCTGGGCTACATCCGTCATTACCTGGAAACGCAGTCCGGTGCCCGGCGGCCGTCGAGCGAGATGCGCGCGTCGGTGGGCGAGACGCTGCAGTGGCTTTGCAACCGCTACGAGATCCAGCTCGATGCCCGCGGCATCGAGGTCGAGGTGGCGATGCCGCCCGAGAACGCCGCCGTCGCCATTGACGAGCGCGTGCTTCGCCAGGTCAGCGAGAACCTGGTGACCAACGCCATCAAGTACGCCCCCAACAGCAAGCTGCTGCTGCTGGGCCGCGCCGGCGCGCCGGGGTTCTGGCAGCTGGTCGTCGCCGACCGCGGGCCCGGCATCCCGGCGTCTCGCCAGCGCGAGCTGTTCAAGCCGTTCACGCGGCTGCATGAGGGCGACGACGGGATTTCCAGTGGCCTGGGCCTGTCGTTGGCGCGCCAGATCATCGCCGATGCCGGCGGCCAGCTCTGGTACGAGGACCGCAAGAATGGCGGCTCGCGCTTCGTCATCGAACTGCCGGTCGCCGGCACCGCTGCCTCGAAGGGCTGACCCAGGGGCGACGCCCCCGGCGGTTCGATCGCGCAAATGAAAACGCCAAGCTACTAGCCTGGCGTTTTTTTGTCCGATGCAAACCGCTTGGGCCGTTGCGGTTGCTGCGGAGGGTCGTCCTCAGCTGGCCGACGTGGTCGTGCTCGCGCGACGCGTGGTGCGCTTGCGGGCGGGCCGCTTGCGCGCGGTCGTGCGCTTGGCCTCGACCCGCTTGGACGAACCTTCGATCGACCCGTTGCCGTTCTCGGCCTGGCGCGCCTTGCGGCGGGCGGCGTACCACAGCAGACCGGCGCCGGCCGCGGTGGCAATGGCGATGGCCGGGTTGCGCCGCACGAACATGCCGGCGACACGCGCGCCGCCCTTGAGCGCGCCGAGCTTGGCGCCGGCTTCCAGCCACTTCCCGGCGTGCGGGACGGCGTGCTTGAGGTTGTCGCCGACCGAGTTCGCCAGGTCCAGCGCGCGGTCGGAGATGGAATTGAACGTGCTCATCGTTGAACCCATTGGAAGAAGAGGAGGGAATCGGCTTGCAGTCTCGGTGCGCCACCGTTGATGGGACGTGATCGACCCGGTGGCTTGCCGGCTGTTGGCTGAATGCAAGAAGTGCCGGTGGTGCTGCACTCGCGCTGTCGCGGTTTCCCCCCAATGCGGTGCACTCACGCCCCGCGCGGCTTGGCGCGGTGGGTGGCTGTGGCGCTCCACGGGTCTTCGGGCCACGGGTGCCGTGGATACCGGCCCTTCATTTCCTTGCGCACTTCGGGGTAGGTGAGTTCCCAGAACCCGCGCAGGTCCTGTGTGACCTGCAGCGGGCGGCCCGCGGGTGACAGCAGGTGCAGGGTCAGCGGGACGCGGCCGTCGGCGATGCGCGGGGTGTCGGCGAGCCCGAACAACTCCTGCAGCTTGACCGGCAGCACCGGCGGTTGCGGCATTCCCGCTTCGTCGAGTGCGTACTCGATACGGCGTTCCTGGCCCGACGGCACCTGGATGCGCGCCGGCGCAAGTGCGTCGACGCGGCTGCGCTGCGGCCAGTCGAGCCGCGACTTCAGCGCGTCGGCGAGCGCGACTTCGCCCAGGGCATCCAGGCGCGTCTTCCCTGCCAGAGTCGGCGCCAGCCAGGTGTCGAGCGATGCCATGAGTGCGGCATCGGACATGTCCGGAAGTCCGGCCTCGGGCTGCCACTCGCGCGCGCACTGCACGCGGGCGCGCCACTGGATGATGGCTTCCGTCCACGGCAGGGCGGCCAGACCGAGTTGGCGCACGGCATCGACCAGCGCCTCGGCGTAGCGCGACGGGTCCGGCCGGGCCAAGGGCCGGCGGTCCAGCACGATGCGGTCGAAGCGCGACTCGCGCACCGCCGCGATGCCGCGTGCGTCGGCGTCCCAGACCACGCGGTCCTCGGTGGCAAAGCGTTCGGCGAAGTCGCGTCGGAGCGCGCGCTCGTCGACGGGCACCGCCCGCTGGATGCGCGCTTCCCGCCGGTCGTGGCGCAGGTCCGACACCACCAGCCACGGCTCACCGATCAGTGCACTGTCGTCGTACAGGCGCGCGATGCGGCCATTGGCGAGCTGGTAGCGCCAGGCGTCGTCCGGATGCTGCCGGGCGATGCGATCCGGGTAGGCATGGGCGAGCAGGTCGCCGAGGCGGTGTGCGTCGACATCGTCGGGCGGCGTGCCTGCGCGCACGCGGCGACGCCACTGGCGGGCGGCCTGGTCGATGGCCGCAAGCGCCGAACGCGACGCGGTGGCAGGCACACGTCCGGTACGGAATGCGGCCAGCGCGCGCCAGCGTGCCGCGAGCGCATCGCCGCCGTCGCGCAACGGGTCGCGGGCTTCGACCAGCGCGGCCAGGTCGCATGCGAGCGCGCGCTCGGTATCGCTGTCGGACGCCAGCAGCATCGCCGCCAGCCGCGGATGCGTGCCGAGCGCCAGCATGCGCCGGCCCAGCGCGGTGATCGTGGCGCCGTCGATCGCGCCGAGCCGCTGCAACAGGTCGCGTGCGGCGGCCATCGGCCCGGGCGGGGGCGTGTCGACGAAGCGCAGGCCGGCATCGCCCCATGCTGCGAGCTCCAGCGCCAGACCGGCGAGTTCGACCTGTGCGATCTCGGCGCGGCGTTGCGGCTCGAGCCGCTGCGAGGCCGGCCACAGGCGGTACGCCCAACCCTCGGCCACGCGGCCGGCACGGCCGGCGCGCTGGTCGGCCGACGCCTGCGAGATGGCGACCACGTCCAGCCGCGGGAAGCCGGAGTTGGGGTCGTAGCGCGGCTCGCGCGCCAGGCCGCTGTCGATGACCACGCGTACGCCCGGCAGCGTCACGCTGGACTCGGCGACGTTGGTGGCCAGCACCACGCGGCGGGTGCCGTCGGAAGCGGGTTGCAGCACGCGCGACTGCTGTTCGACGGGCAGGTCGCCGTGGAGGGTGAGCACCTCGACGGCATCGGCACCCCCGACGCGGGCGACCGGCTGCAGCAACGCCTCCACCCGCGCGATCTCGCGCCTGCCCGGCAGGAACACCAGCACGTCGCCCGGGTGCGAAGCCAGCGCGTGTTCGACGGCGCGCCTGGCCTGGTGCTCAAGCCGCTCCTCGCGGCGCGCAGCGAAATGGGCGACCTCGACCGGGAACGCCCGCCCTTCGCTGGCGATGCGTGGCGCGTCGAGGAACGCCGCCAGGCGCTCGCCATCGAGCGTCGCCGACATCACCACGATGCGCAGGTCTTCACGCACGGAGGCCTGCACGTCCAGGGCCAGCGCCAGTCCGAGGTCGGCGGCGAGGTGACGCTCGTGGAACTCGTCCAGCAGGATCGCGCCGACGCCCTCGAGCGTCGGGTCGTCCTGGATCATCCGGGTGAGGATGCCCTCGGTGACCACTTCGATGCGGGTGGCCGCCGACACCCGGTTCTCGAAGCGGATGCGGTAGCCGATAGTCCCGCCCACGTCCTCGCCGCGCTGCGCGGCCATGAAGTGCGCGGCCGCGCGCGCCGCCACACGGCGAGGCTCCAACAGCAGGATCCGGCGGCCTTCCAGCCACGCCGCATCCAACAGCGCCGGCGGGACCTGCGTGGTCTTGCCGGCCCCCGGCGGCGCCTCCAGCACCAGGCGCGAGTGCGTTGCGAGGCTGTTGCGGATGCGCGGCAGCAGGTCGTCGATGGGAAAGGCGGCGCGGTTCACCTGCGAAGGATACGGGTGGCGTCACGCGGGCGTTGGCTCCGGTTCGCAGCGGACCCGTCGCCACCGGTGCGCGAGAACGGCGGCCGGGGCCGCCACGCTAGAATTTCGCGATGCAACTCATCGACATCGGCGCCAACCTCACCCACGAATCCTTCGACCACGACCGCGATGACGTGATCGCGCGCGCGCGCGCCGCCGGCGTGGCGCGCATGGTGGTCACCGGCGCCAGTCGCGAGCACTCGCCGAAGGCACTGGAACTGGCGCGCGAGCATCCCGGCGTGCTGTACGCCACCGCCGGCGTGCACCCGCACCACGCCACCGAGTACACCGACGAATGCGACGCGGAAATGCGCGCGTTGCTGGCGCACGACGAGGTGGTCGCCGTGGGCGAGTGCGGCCTGGACTACTTCCGCGACTTCTCGCCGCGCCCGGCGCAGCGCCGTGCGTTCGAACGCCAGTTGCAGATCGCGGTCGACCTCGCCGCCAAGGGCGTGGTCAAGCCGCTGTTCCTGCACCAGCGCGACGCGCATGCCGACTTCGTGGCGATCATGCGCAACTTCGAGGGCCGCATCGGCCCCGCGGTGGTGCACTGCTTCACCGGCACCCGCGAGGAGCTGTTCGACTGCCTGGACCACGACTGGCACATCGGCATCACCGGCTGGCTGTGCGACGAGCGCCGCGGCCAGCACCTGCGCGAGATCGTCGGCAATATCCCCGCCAACCGGTTGATGGTGGAGACCGACGCGCCCTACCTGCTGCCGCGCTCGCTCAAGCCCGCGCCGAAGGACCGCCGCAACGAACCGATGTTCCTGCCGCACATCGTCGAGGAGCTGGCGCGCGATCGCGGCGAGGCGGTCGAGGCCACCGCGGCGACAACCGCCGCCACCGCCGCCGCGTTCTTCCGGTTGCCGCCCCCGTAGGAGCGGCTTCGGCCGCGAACGGATATCCGGCACGCGGCGGGTCGCGACTCACGTCGCTTCCTGCAACGGCAGGGTTCCTGCAGGAGCGACGTGAGTCGCGACCTTCGAAGGTCGCGGATGAAAATTCGCGGCTGAAGCCGCTCCTACAAAAGCGATGGCGTCAGCTGCGCAGGCCGATGCCGCGCTTGAGCAGCGTCAGGCCCACCGCCGCCAGCACCACCACGAAGCCCAGCATCAGCGCATAGGCGATCCACAGCGGCACGTCGCTCACGCCCAGCAGGCCGTAGCGGAACGCGTTGACCATGTAGAAGATCGGGTTGGCGTGGGTGGCGGCCTCGGCCCAGTCGGGCAGCAGGCTGACGGAATAGAACACGCCGCCCAGGTAGGTCAGCGGGGTCAGGATGAAGGTCGGCACGATCGCGATGTCGTCGAACTTCTTGGCGTACACCGCGTTGACGAAGCCGGCCAGCGCGAAGATCGTCGCGCCCAGGATGACGGTGCTCAGCGTGACCAGCGGGTGCGGGATGCTGACCCGGGTGAACAGCATCGCGATCATCAGCACGATCGCGCCGACCGCCAGCCCGCGCGCGACGGCGCCAGCGACGTAGCCGGTGAGGATCACCCAGCTGGGCATCGGGCTGACCAGCAGCTCCTCGACGTGGCGGCCGAACTTGGCGCCGAAGAAGCTGGAGGAGATGTTGCCGTAGCTGTTCTGGATGATCGACATCATCACCAGCCCCGGCACGATGAAGTCCATGTAGTCGATGCCGTCCATGGTCCCGATGCGCGAGCCGATCAGGCCGCCGAAGATCAGGAAGTACAGCGTCATGGTGATGGCCGGCGGCACCAGCGTCTGGCCCCAGATCCGCAGGATGCGGGTGATCTCGCGGCGGACGATGGTGCCCAGCGCGACGAGGTTGCGCTGCATCGGCGTGGTTTCGGTTGCGGTGTCGGTCGGCATGGGTCTCTTCATTCTCCTCGCCCTGCCTGCAGGGGGAGGTTGGGAGGGGGTGCTGCGGATTCCGGGGAAAGCGGCGCGTGGAAAGCACCCCTCCCCAACCCTCCCCTGTGCGCAGGGGAGGGAGTCGTCATGCGACGGGTTCGGGCGATGGCTGCACGGTCGAGTCCTGTGCGTTTTCACCGGTCATGCGCACAAAGAGTTCTTCCAGCCGGTTGGACTTGGTGCGCATCGAGCGCACGCGGATGCCGGCTTCGCCCAGCGCGGCGAACACGCGGTTGAGGTCCATCGCGCGCGGCATCTCGACGTCGAGTGTGTGGTCGTCGGCGGCCACCAGCGTGGCGCCCTCGATCACCGGCAGCGTCGCGGGCAGGGCGCCTTCGATATCGAGCAGGAAGCCCTCCACGTCCAAGCGCGCCAGCAGCGTCTTCATCGGGCCCGAGGCGACGATCGCGCCACGGTCGATGATGGCGAGGTTGCGGCACAGGTGCTCGGCTTCCTCAAGGTAATGCGTGGTGAGGATGATGGTGGTGCCGGCGGCATTGATCTCGCGCAGCGTCTGCCACATTCCGCGGCGGATCTCGATGTCCACGCCCGCGGTGGGCTCGTCGAGGATCAGCAGGCGCGGGCGGGTCATCATCGCGCGGGCGATCATCAGCCGCCGCTTCATGCCGCCCGACAGCGTGCGGCTCATCATCTGCGCCTTGTCCCACAGCTGCGCGCGGCGCAGTTCGACTTCGGCACGTTCGATCGCCTGCGCGCGCGGCACGCCGTAGAAGCCGGCGTAGTTGACCAGGATGTCGAGCGGCTTCTCGAACATGTTGAAGTTGAGCTCCTGCGGCACCAGCCCGATCAGGCGCATCGCCGCGTCGCGCTCGCGCACCAGGTCGGTGCCGAAGATCGACACGCTGCCCTCGGTCAGGTTGACCAGCGAGCTGACGATGCCGATCAACGTCGATTTACCGGCGCCGTTGGGGCCGAGCAGCGCGAAGAAGTCGCCCTGGGCGACGTCCAGCGAGACGCCCTTGAGCGCCTGCACACGGTTGTCGTAGGTCTTGCGCAGGCCGCGCACGGACAGCGCGGGGATCGCCGCGCTAACGGTCGGCGCGGCGGCGGCCGGTGCGGCCGACGGGGTCTGGGACATGGGGGCGCTCACCTGTACTGCGGAAGCCACGCGTCCGGGCCGCGCGGCGAATGCCGGTATTATAGGCGGCCCTGTGGCCATGCCCCGCGCCACGCTGTGTTCCAGGCACCGGTCCGTGGCCATCCAGCACTTCCCCCTCAAGCTCGTCTCGCGCCGCATGCTGGCCCCATCGGTCGGCCACTACGCGTTCGTCCGCGACGACGGCCAGCCGCTGGACTTCATCCCCGGCCAGTTCATCCAGGTCCACTTCCAGTACGCCGACGGCACCGCGACCAAGCGCTCGTACTCGCTGGCCACCATTCACGACCACGCCATCGGTCCGGGCGAGGCGGTGGAGATCGCGGTCAGCTACGTGCCCGGGGGTGCGGCTACCGCACTGTTCGAGGGCCTGGAAGTCGGCGGCACGGTCGATGCCAGTGGCCCGTTCGGCCGCTTCTGCCTGATGCCGGCCGACGCCAACGGGCGCTACCTGCTGATCGGCACCGGCACCGGCGTGACGCCGTACCGGTCGATGCTGCCGCAGCTGGCGCAGGCGATCGCCGAGCGCGGCATCCAGGTCGTGCTGCTGTTCGGTGCGCGCACGCCCGAGGAACTGCTGTACGGCGACGAGTTCCGCGCGTTCGCCGCGCAGCATCCCGACCACTTCCGTTTCGTGCCGTGCTTCTCGCGCGAACTGCCGGCACCGGGTTCGGCGCACGACCACGTCGATGTGCGCCACGGCTACGTGCAGCAGTTCCTGGGCGAGTTCGCGCCCGACGCCGCCGGTGACATCGCCTACCTGTGCGGCAACCCGAACATGGTCGATGCGTGCTTCGAGTCGCTGAAGGAGTGCGGGCTCGAGGTGAAGCAGATCCGCCGCGAGAAGTACGTCAGCAGCAAATAGGCGAAGCGGCGGATCCCCGGCCAAGGACAGCGCGCGTCGCGCTCCGTGGCCGCACTCGCCTGACTTGTGTCACGTTTCCGCCCGCGACGCCGTCTGTCATCCTGCGCGTTCCAGCGCGAACCACAGGACGATGCATGCCTTCCCATGGAATGAAGACGGCCGCGCTTGCGGCGGCCGCGGTTTCGGCCGTGCTGCTGGCGGGGTGCCAGCCCACCGATGCACCGCCCGGCGCCGCCGGCACCGAGGGCGCCACGCGCCACTTCGGGTCCCTCGCCTTCGAGCCCTGCTCGCTGACCGGTGTTACCGGCGGCCAGGCCACCGAGGCGTTCTGCGCGACGCACACGGTCCCCGAGGACCCTGCCGCACCCAACGGCCGCACGATCGACCTCAACATCGCCTGGTTGCCGGCCACGGGCAGCGGCGGCGGCACGGATGACCCGGTGTTCTTCATCGCCGGCGGGCCGGGCCAGGCCGCGACCGAGCACGCCGCCACCGTCAACGTCGCGCTGCGCGAGGTACGCAAGCAGCGCGACATCCTGATGGTGGACCAGCGCGGCACCGGCGGCTCCAACCCGCTGGACTGCGTCGGTGCCGACGGTTCGCCACTGCAGATGGAGGACGCCGAAAGCGCCGGCGTGGAGGAGTTGCAGGCCTTCGCCCGCGCCTGCCTGGCCGGGCTCGAGGGACGCGCCGACCCGGCGCTTTACACCACGACCGAGGCGGTCGCCGACCTGGACACCGTGCGCCAGGCGCTGGGCGTGGAGCAGGTCAACCTGGTCGGCGGTTCCTACGGCACGCGCGTGGCGCAGCAGTACGCCGCGGCGCACCCGCAGCACGCCCGTGCACTGGTGCTGGACGGCGTGGCGCCCAACGACCTGGTGGTCGGCGGCGAGTTCGCGCATACCTTCGAGGACGCGATCCGGCTGCAGGCCGAGTACTGCGGCACCCTGCCCGCGTGCAAGGCGCGTTTCCCGGTCGACACCCGCACCCGCCTGTCGCAGGTGATGGAGGCACTGGAGGCGGCGCCCGTCGAGGTCGACTACCGCGACCCGTCCACCGGCCAGAGCCGCACGGCCACGATCACGCCCGACCACGTGGCCGGGCTGGCATTCGCCTTCTCTTACGCGCCGCAGACATCGGCGCTGCTGCCGCTGGTGCTGGATGAAGCGGCGCAGGGGCGCTACGCGCCGCTGATGTCGTTGTCGGAGCTGATGACGCGGTCCATGGGCGACCAGATGACGCGCGGCATGCAGTGGTCGGTGCTGTGCGCCGAAGACGCCGACCGCCAGGCCGCAGACGCCGCGACCGACGGCACCCTGCTGGGGCCCGAGGTGGCGCAGCTGTTCTTCGCGGCGTGTTCGGTGTGGCCACGCGGCGACCGCGGCGACGACTTCACCGCGCCGCTGCGCTCGGACGTGCCGGCGCTGCTGCTGTCGGGCGCGCTCGACCCGGTGACGCCGCCGCGCTACGGCGATGCCGTGCTCGAGGGCCTGTCGAACGGACGCCACCTCGTGGTCGACGGCCAAGGCCACGGCACGCTGACGCTGGGCTGCATGCCCAAGCTGGTCGGGCAGTTCATCGAATCCACCGATGCCGCCGCGCTGGACACCGCGTGCCTGGATCGCCTGGCGGGTGTACCGCCGTTCACCAGTTTCAATGGATGGGAACCATGATCACCGCACACGACCTGCACAAGGCGTTCAAGACCAAGACCGGCGTGGTGAAGGCGGTCGACGGCGTCGACTTCCAAGCCCCGGACGGCCAGATCACCGGCCTGCTCGGGCCCAACGGCGCGGGCAAGACCACCACGCTGCGCATGCTGTACACGCTGATGACGCCCGACAGCGGCCGCGTGGAGGTCGACGGTGTCGACGCCACCACGCAGCCGGCCGCGGTGCGTCGCGCACTGGGCGTGCTGCCCGACGCACGCGGCGTCTACAAGCGCCTGACCGCGCGCGAGAACATCGCCTACTTCGGCGAGCTGCACGGCATGTCGAAGGCGGCGATCGCCGAGCGCACGCGCGCGTTGTCGGCGGCGTTGGACATGGACGACATCCTCGACCGGCAGACCGAGGGCTTCAGCCAGGGCCAGCGCACCAAGACGGCGATTGCCCGCGCGCTGGTGCACGACCCCCGCAACGTGATCCTGGACGAGCCCACCAACGGCCTGGACGTGATGACCACGCGCGCGATGCGCGGCTTCCTGCAACAGCTCAAGGCCGAGGGCCGCTGCGTGATCTTCTCGAGCCACATCATGCAGGAGGTGGCGGCGCTGTGTGACCGCATCGTCATCATCGCCAAGGGCCAGGTGGTGGCCGCCGGCACCGCCGACGAACTGCGCGCGCGCTTTGGCGAGGCCAACCTGGAAGACGCCTTCGTCAGGGCGATCGGCTCGGAGGAGGGCCTGCACGCATGAAGCCGACCAACATGTTCGCCTCGTTGTGGGCGGTGATGCGCAAGGAACTGCTGGACATCTCGCGCGACCGTCGCACCCTCGCGCTGGTGCTGTTGATGGGCCCGGTCTTCTACCCGGTGTTGATGCTGGGCATGGGCTCGCTGATGGAAAACCGGATGAAGACCCAGCTCGACAAGGTGCTGGAGGTGCCGGTGGTGGGCGCCGAACACGCGCCCAACCTGGTGGAGTTCCTCGCCGGCCACGGCATCACCGCCACCGACCCGCCGGCCGACCTGGATGCGGCGATCGCGGAACAGCGCATCGACGTGGCGCTGGAGATCGATGCCGACTTCGCCGAGGACTGGCACGCCGGCCGGCCGGCGACGGTGTCGCTGGTGCACGACAGCACCCGGCGCAATGCCGAGATCCCCGTGTCGCGGCTGCGCGGCGCGCTGGACGGCTACGCCAGCCAGGTGGGCATGCTCCGGCTGATGGCGCGCGGCATCGACCCGACGGTGACCCGTCCCATCAGCGTGGGCTCGCGCGACATGGCGACGGAGGCGGCCAAGCGTGGCGTGCTGCTGTCGACGCTGCTGCCGTACCTGCTGATCCTCACGTCGTTCATTGGCGGCGCCTACCTGATCCTCGATGCCACCGCGGGCGAACGCGAGCGCCAGTCGCTGGAACCGCTGCTGGCCACGCCGGCCACGCGCGGGTCCATCGTCAGCGGCAAGATCGCCGCCGCGTGTGCCTTGGGCCTGCTGTCGCTGCTGCTCACGCTGCTCGCCTTCAAGCTGTCGGCGCAGCTGGCCGGCGGCATGGCCAAGATGATGGACGTGAGCTTCCCGGCGATCGGCAAGATGCTGCTGATCCTGCTGCCGATGCTGTTCATCGGCACCGCGCTGCTGACGTTCCTGGCGGCCTCGGCCAAGAGCATGAAGGAGGCGCAGAGCCACATGACCTGGCTGATGCTGCTGCCGATGGTGCCGACCTTCGTGCTGCTCGTGAACCCGATCAAGACGCAGCTGTGGCAGTTCGCGGTGCCGTTCCTGGCGCAGAACCAGATGCTGTTGAAGGTGATCCGCGCCGAGCCGATCGACGCCCTGTCGTGGCTGGTGTACCTGGCGGCGGGTTTCGGCCTGGCCGCGCTGCTGTGGTTCCTGGCGGTGCGCCGCTACCACCAGGAAAAGCTGGCGATCGCCGGCTGAGCGTTGCGTCTGACGAAACGGAAAAAGCCCGGCATTCGCCGGGCTTTTTCTTTTGGCGCCAAGACCGATGGCCCCCCGCCGTATCACCGCTGCCGGATCAACCGCCCGGGTTGAAGCCGATCGTGCGACGGGTGGTGACCGCGTTGGGCAGCGGCTGGAAGCGCCAGCTGCGCACGGCGCTGACCGCCTCGCGGTCGAACACGCGGGCCGGGTTGGAGCGCACCACGCGCGCATTGGTCACCGAGCCGTCGGTGCCGACGGTGAACTCCACCTGCACCTCGCCGGACTGGCCAGCGCGCAGGGCCGCGGGCGGGTAGCTGGGGGCCGGCGTGGAGATCGGACGCAGGTCGGCCGCCGTCGCGGTGGCGGCTGCAGCCTGTTGGGCCGCGCGCTGCTGGGCGGCGCGCTGTTCGGCGGCACGCTGCTCGGCGGCGGCCTCCTCGGCGGCCTGCTCGTCGGCGGCGGCCTGCTCGGCGGCGGCCTCGCGCTCGGCGGCCTGGCGGGCCGCCAGGTCGCGGGCGGCCTGCTCCTGCTGGGCCTGCTGCTGGGCGGCGCGCTCGCGCTCCAACTCGGCCTGGCGCTCGGCCTGCTCCTCGGCGGTGACAGCGTCCTGCTCGGCCTGCGCCTCGGCGGCCTGCTCGCGCTCGCCGATGCTGGTCTTCAGGCGGGCCAACGCCGGGTGCTTGTCGTCGGCGCGTTCCAGCAGCGCGGCCAGGCGGCGGGCTTCATCGAAGTCCTCTCGGCCGACGCTCTGCTCGATCGCGATCACCGTCATCGGCAACAGGTCGGTCAGCGCACTGGACACGCCGGCATCGCCGGGCGACTTCTCACGCAGGGCGAGGTAGTACTCGACCGCGTTGTCCTCGGCCGGCGCGTACAGGCGGTTCTCGGCGTAGGCGCTGCGAGCGGCATCGCGCAGCTCGTCCTCGCTCATCGCGGTGACGCGGCTGGACACGGCCGTTTCCGGCGTGGCCTGCTCGGTAGCGGCCGGCCCGCGCGCAGCCGGATCGGCGGCGTCGGGCGTGGTGTCGTCCTTGCCGCACGCGGCCAGGCCCAACCCCAGGGCCAGCATCAGCGACAGGTTCAAGATGGTGGACGGGCGACGCAACGGGCGGCCCGGCTGGTCAACTACGGTCATTGGCAAAACTCCCCTGAAGTGCGCCAGGCACGGCGCACAGACGCGTAGGACGCGACAGCGCGGGGCATTTGTCAAGCGTGGACCGCTGAATGCGATGAACGTCCGGTCCGGCGCGGCGGTCCCGGGGCGGCGCTACTTGCCGATGCAGAAGCTGGAGAAGATGTGCCCCAGCAGGTCGTCGGCGTGCACCCGTCCGGTGATCTCGCCCAGGGCGTCGTGGGACTGCCGCAGGGCTTCGGCGGCGAGGTCGAGGGAGTCGCGCACGAGCTCCCCGCGCGCCTGGGCCAGCCCGGCGGCGGCGCGGCGCAGGGCGTCGACATGGCGCGCACGCGCGGTAAACGCGCCGTCGGTCGCGCCGGCCTCGCCCGCTGCCAGCGCCCGCAGCCGGGCATGCAGGGCCTCCAGGCCCTCGCCGGTCAGGGCCGAAACGGCCAGGGCATCGCCCGGCACGCCAACCGGCGGTTCCCCCCCGGCATCGGGCAGGAGGTCGGATTTGTTGAGCAGCCACAGCTGCGCCGGCGCGCCGAGGGCCGCGGCGGCCACCGCCTCGCGGCCGGCCGCCGGGTCGCGCGCATCGAGCACCACGATCGCGAGGTCCGCACGTTCCAGCTCCGCGTGGGCGCGGCGCATGCCCTCTCGCTCGATCGCGTCGCCGCCCTCGCGCAGGCCGGCGGTGTCGACCAGGGTGAGCTCGACGCCGTCGATGCGCACCGCCTCGTGCAGCAGGTCTCGAGTGGTGCCGGCGACATCGGTGACGATGGCGCGGTCGCGGCCGGCCAGCGCATTGAGCAGCGAACTCTTGCCGGCGTTGGGCGGGCCGACGATCACCGCGTGCAGGCCGTCGCGCAGGCGGCGCCCGTGCTCGGCATCCCGCAGCAGCACGTCAAGTGCATCGGCGATGGCCGACAGGTCGGCCTGCAATTGCGGGCCGCCGAGGGTATCGATCGGCTCGTCGGCGAAATCGATCGCCGCCTCCACGTGGACCCGGGCGCGCAGCATCGCGTCGGCGATGGCCTCCACCCGGCGCGAGAACTCGCCCTCGAGTGCGCGCCTGGCGGCGCGGGCGGCCCGCACGTCGCTGGCGGCGATGAGGTCGGCCACCGCCTCGGCCTGGGCCAGGTCGAGCTTGCCTTCCAGGAACGCGCGTTCGCTGAATTCGCCGGGTCGGGCGCGGCGGGCCCCCAGCGCGCAGCACCGGTCCACCAGCTGGTGCAGGACGGCCGGGCTGCCGTGGGCCTGCAGCTCGACCACGTCCTCGCCGGTGTAGCTGGCCGGGGCTGCGAAATACAGCGCTATGCCGTCGTCGATGATGGCGTCGTCGGAATCCCGGAAGCGGGCATACGCCGCGCGACGCGCAATGAGCGTCCGGCCGGCGATGCCTTCGCCGATCGGCTTCGCGCGCGGCCCCGACAGCCGCACGATGCCCACGCCGCCGGCCCCGGCGGGTGTCGCGATGGCGGCGATGGTGTCGCGGTCGGTCATGGGGGTCGGTGC
>MIDV01000100.1:49535-52313 GCA_001830245.1 Lysobacterales bacterium RIFOXYA1_FULL_69_10
GCGCAATGCAAAAGCCAGCCGGGTGGCGGGCTCCTGCGTCGTCGGGATCAGGCCTTGGCCGGCGCCTCGGCGTACTTGCGGGTCATGTACCACTGCTGGGCCAGGCCCAGCGCGGCGTTCGTGATCCAGTACAGCACCAGGCCGGCGGGGAAGAACGCGAACATGACGCCGAACACCAGCGGCATGAACTGCATCATCTTCTGCTGCATCGGGTCCATGCCGGTCATCGGGCTGAGCTTCTGCGTCGCCCACATCACCGCCATGTTGATCGCCGGCAGCACGAAGTACGGGTCGCGCGCGGTCAGGTCGTCGATCCACAGGATCCACGGCGCGTGGCGCAGCTCGACCGATTCCAGCAGCACCCAGTACAGCGCCAGGAACACCGGCATCTGCACCAGCAGCGGCAGGCAGCCGCCGACCGGGTTGATCTTCTCCTTCTTGTACAGCTCCATCATCGCCATCTGGAACTTCTGGCGGTCGTCGCCGTAGCGCTCCTTGAGCTGGGCGATGCGCGGCTGGAACTTGCGCATGCGCGCCATCGACTTGTACTGCGCGGTCGACAGCGGCAGCAGCAGGACCTTGATCACCACCACCAGGCCGATGATCGCCCAGCCCCAGTTGCCGACCAGCGAGTGGATCGCATCGAGCAGCCAGAACAGCCAGTTGCCCAGCGTGGCGAAGATGCTGAAGCGGCTGAAGTCCACGGCGCGGTCCAGGCCCGGCACGCCCTGCGCCTGGATCTGGCCGACCAGCTTGGGGCCGACCCACAGGCGCGCTTCGGTGGACGCGGTGCCACCCGGCGCCACGGTGAAGGCGGGGCCGCGCGATTCGATCTCGTACCGGCCATTGCCATGCTCGAGCACGAACAGCGAGGCCTGGTCGGCCTGCGGGATCCAGCCGGCGAAGAAATGGTGCTGCAGCATCGCGATCCAGCCGCCTGTGACCTGGCGGTTGAGCGGGCCGTCGTCGGCGATGTCCTCGAAATCGCGCTTCTCGTATTTTTCCGCGTCGCTGTACCAGGCCGCGCCCTGGAAGCTGTACTGCTCGGCGTTCATGGGGCCGCTGCGGCTCAAGGCGCGCGGCTCACGGCTCAGCTCGCGGTAGACGTACGCCTGCCAGGGCTGGCTGCCGGCGTTGGCCACCTCGTCGCGCACGCTGACCGCGTACTGGCCGCGACCGAAGGTGTAGGTGCGGCGGATGGTGACGCCGTTGGGACCGGTCCATTCGAACGGTACCTCTAGCGTGTTCGAGCCTTCGGCCAGCGCATACCGCGTGGCGCTGCCAACCGGCCGGAAGCCGGTGTCGTGGGCCGGTGCGACGTCGTTGCCGGCCCAGCCGGTGCGTGCCACGAAATAGCGCCCGGCAGCCTGGTCGAACAGGCGCACCGGCGCGCTGTCGTCTTCGGCCTCGCTGGGGTAGCCCAGCAGGTCGGCCTGGCGGATCTCGCCGCCCGTCATCTCGACCTGCAGCACGTCGGTGGTCACGGTGACGAGGGGCGCACTGGTAGCGGCCGCCGCCGGCTCGGCGGCCGCCATGCCCGGCGTGGCGCTCGGAACGGCTGGTGCCTGGCCGCCCGCGGTCGGCACCGCGCCGGATGCGCTGGTCGTGGCCGCGGCCACCGGCGTGGTCGGGGCCCGCGAGGCGTCGCGCTCCTTGCCCCACTCCATCCACAGCAGGGTCGCCACCGCCAGCCAGGCGAAGATCAGGAAGACGCGGGTCTGGTTCATGGTGTCGGGGTACTTTCGAAGGCGGTGGGACGGGCACGCACGTCGCGCGCGTCATCAGGACTCAGCCAGTGCGGTCCGGCGAGGCGGGATCTGGAGCGGGGGGACGGCCGGCGGTCGGGGCCGCGTCGGGTCCGGTCGGTGCAGCGGCGGGCATTGTGCCGGCGCCGACGGGGTCGGGCAACGCGCCGGCGCGCTGCAGCAGGCGCGCGAAGGCGCTGCGCAGGGCCTCGCCATCGCAGGACGAGGCGCCGGGACGCGCCACGATGACGTAGTCGGCCGGGGGCAGGTGCGCGCGGCATTCGCGGAAGGCGGCGCGCAGCACCCGCTTGATGCGGTTGCGGCCCACGGCCCGCGGGTCGACCTTGCGCGACACCGCCAGCCCGAGCCGGGCCGGGCCGTCGGGCTGCGCGGGCGGACAGACATGCAAGGCCAGCACGGGCAGCGCCACCCGGCGCCCGTGCTTGAAGATGCGGTCGAATTCCGGACGCGCGCGAACCCGCGCGGTGCGCGGGAGTCGGGGCGGAATCATCGGGTGGCGGCGGCGCGCAGGGCGGCCGCGGCAGTCAGCGGCGCGCTTAGGCGCAGAGACGCTTGCGACCCTTGGCGCGACGGCGGGCGAGGATCTTGCGGCCGTCGGCGGTCGCCATGCGGGCACGGAAACCGTGGTCGCGCTTGCGCTTGAGGTTGCTGGGCTGGTAGGTGCGCTTGGTGGCCATGGTCGGCTCTGCGGTATACGGCGGAAAAGACCGTCGACTATAGCCAGCCCCGGGGGTGCGGGTCAAGCTCGGGTGAGGGCCGAGATGCCGGGCCCCTGCGCCGCCGGTTGCCTTGCATGGCACCCGTGGCGGCACTGTCGGCGACGCGCACCGGTGGTAGTCTGACCGACCCCCTACCGCCCTGCGGCGCGGCGCCCCGGTGCCGTGCAGGGGTCCGCTTCGCCCATTCCCGAGTTCGACACCGTGCAATCCCAGACCCCGGACGCCTGGCCCCGCTGCCTCGAACGCCTTGAAGCCGAGCTGCCGGCCGAGGACGTCCACACCTGGATCCGCCC
>MIDV01000100.1:52371-52495 GCA_001830245.1 Lysobacterales bacterium RIFOXYA1_FULL_69_10
GTGGAGCACGTGCGCGAGCGGTACCTGGCGCGCATCCGCGAACTGCTGGCGCACTTCGCCGGCACCGACGCGGTCAGCCTGGAGGTCGGCTCGCTGCCGCGCGTGGCGCCTGCAGTGGCCGTCA
>MIDV01000101.1:0-251 GCA_001830245.1 Lysobacterales bacterium RIFOXYA1_FULL_69_10
GCGCGCGGCAGCCGCCGCTTGCGCCAGCTGCTCGAGCCCGCCGAGACGCGGGCCGGAGGACACGCCCATGCCTGACGCCGACCGCCCCCGCGAGTACATCGATCCACCGGCCGACTGGTCGGCCGCCTTTGCGGCGTTGCCGCAGGCCGAGCCGCCGCCGGGTGGCTGGCAGCGGCTGGCGCCGCGACTGCCGGCACAGTCCCGGTCGACGCAGGCCGGTTCCGGATCGCGCGCGAAGTTGCCGGTGTGGC
>MIDV01000101.1:287-26251 GCA_001830245.1 Lysobacterales bacterium RIFOXYA1_FULL_69_10
TGCCGCTCGTGCTGATGGACGGCGCGGCCGATTCCACGCCGCCCCCCTCCGCCTCCCTGCCGGCGACGGAATCCGTGGCCCGCACGTCGACGGTACCGGCGCCGACGACAGTGGAGGAATCGGTTCCGATGCCGTCACCGGTCGCTGTCGAGCGCGACCCGGCAGGTTCCGACCCGCAACCGCAGTCACGGGTGGCGTCCGTCGACCCGACCGAGGTGCCGTCGCTGGACGGACGCGCGCCGGCGCCGTCCACGGTGGCCGACGAGGTCCATCTCGACACCGTGACCGACAACCGGCCACAGATGCAGCTGGCTGTACTCCAGCAGGAGTCGGCAAGGCTGGAGGCGCTGCTTGCACTGGCCCATGACGAACGCGTCGGGTCCGGTACGGGTGCCATGCTGGCGGCGCAGATGCAGTCGCGCCTGTCGCAGATCGACAGCGTGCTGGCGAGCGGCGCCATCAACGACGACGAACGCCTGGCCCTGTGGGACGCGCGTGTGGACACGCTGCGCGACCTGACCGGGCTGGAGGCGACCGAACGCTGGTTTGCCGCGGAGGGTCGCGCCTACGACACCGCGCTGGTGCAGGTGCACTGAGCCGCGACGGCATCGCCGATCCCTATCCCGCCACTTTTTTTCATCAAGTCGCACGTCACTTCTACCCGGAGCTGCACATGAAACGTCCCCGCATCCACGCCACGCTGCTGGCCGCTGCCCTCGCCACGGCGCTGGCCGGCGTCGCCCAGGCCGACACCCCGGCACCGCCGGCCGATGAGCGCGAACTCCAACTCGCGCGCGAAGAACTTGAGCGCGCCGCACGCCGCGTCGCCGAGCTGTCCGGCGAGATGCAGCACGAGATGAAGCGCGTGATGGAGCGTCGGCTTGAACGTCGGCCGGTGCTCGGGGTCGTGCTGTCGCCCGATGACACCCGCGGGGTGCGCCTGGCCGCCGTGACGCCGGGCAGCGCGGCGGCCGACGCCCGCCTGCGCACGGGCGATCGGGTGGTCAGCCTCAACGGCCGGGCCGTGACCGGCACCGATGCCGAGCAGCGGCTGGCGTCCGTCCGGGAAGCGCTGTCGGGCCTCTCGGTCGACCGTGCCGTGCAGGTCGGATACGAGCGCGACGGAAAGACCGCGCGCGTCGACGTCACCCCGAGGTTGAGCGCGCCGCTGGCGATGTTCCACGGCGACGGAAAGGAGTTCGAATTCGAGTTCGACCACGCGCAGGTGCGCCGGGCGGTCGAAGCCGCGCACGCGGCCGTGGCACCGCAGATCCGCCAGGAGATCATCCGGCTGTCGGAACCCTGCGAAGGCGACGATTGCCGTGCACCGATGGTGTGGGAGGCGTTCCGCTGGAGCGGGCTGAACCTCGCTTCGGTCGATCCGCAGCTGGGCCGCTACTTCGGCACCGACCGCGGCGTGCTGGTGCTCAGCAGCGGCCCCGAACTCAAGGGCCTGCAGCCGGGCGACGTGATCCGCCAGGTCGACGGCACGCCGGTGGCGTCCCCGCGCGAAGCGATGGCCGCACTGCGCGGCAAGGCCGCCGGAAGCGAGGTCGAAATCGACTACCTGCGTGACCGCCGCGAAGCCAGCGCACGCATCATCGTGCCCGACGCCGCCCGTGCACTGGCGCTGCCCGCGGCTCCACCGCCGCCACCGCGCCCGCCCAGGCCGCCGCAGCCGCCCAGACCCACCGCACCTGATGCACCCCCGCCGCCTCCGGCGGCCCCCGAAGCACCGCCGGCACCGCCGTTACCGGTGGGCGTGAACTGACCGGTCTGTTGCTGGCGCCCGGAGCGTCGTGAATCACAATCGTCACCCCTGCGTTTGCGGAGGTGACGCACTTCACGTCGACGAGCTGGCCGTCCAGAGGGAAAGTAAGAGCATGGGCATCGTTGCGCGGCGCCCGAGACCCGGCGGGATGCCTGAAGGCAACGTTCCCGGGTACGCCTGCGCAACGCGGTCCGATTACTTCGTAAGGATCAGCTTGTCGTTGCGGGTGTGGCGCAGCCGGTAGGTCTCACCGCCGTGGCGGATGAGGATCTCGCGGCTGCCGCGCAGCAGCGCACCGCTGTCGACCTGCCCGGGCATGGACGGCATTGCGGACAGGGACGGGGCGCGTGAGATGGGGTTGGCCGGGTGCCGGAGTACGAGGGTCGGACGCATGGGCATGGACGTGGCTCGGTCTGGACTCGCAGCTGATGATAATGATTCTCATTAGCCGCGCAAGTCGCCCTGTCACCAGGTCGCCAGCCGGCCGTTCGAAAACCGCAGGAGCGGCTTCAGCCGCGATTGCGGTCCCCGGGGTCCACCGACCGGCACTTCATCTGCAGAGCCAACGTGGGTCGCGCTTGGCCCGGTACGGCCAACCAACGGGTCGCTGGCCACCGCGCTCCTGCCCTGGATCGCAAGGGGAGCGCACCGTGGCTGAAGCCGGCCCTGCAGGGTGGTTTGCGCCGGCTACTCCGCCGCCGCTTCGAGCCGGCGCCAGTCCGCTTCGCCCAGCCGGTCGACCCACTCCAGCGCGGACAGGTTCTGCAGCAGCTGTTCGGGCCGGCTGGCCCCAAGGATCACCGACGAGACATGCGGGTTGCGCAGGCACCAGGCGATCGCCAGCGTCGCGGGTGGCGCACCCAGCTCCGCGGCCAGCGCGGTGAACGCCTGCGCGCGCTCGAGCCGGCGCTCATCGCTGCTGCCGAAGACGATCCGCTGCAGCCAGCCCTCGCGTCCCAGCCGGGCATCGTCCGGCACGCCTTCGTTGTACTTGCCGGTCAGCAGTCCCGACGCGAGCGGTGAGAACGTGGTGGTGCCCAGGCCGAGCTCGGCGTAGAGCGGCGCGTATTCGAGTTCGACGCGCTCGCGGTGCAGCAGGTTGTACTGCGGCTGCTCCATGGTCGGCGCATGCAGGTGGTGCGTGCGGGCGACCTTGTGCGCCTCGCGGATCAGGGCGGCCGGCCACTCCGAGGTGCCCCAGTACAGCACCTTGCCCTGCCGGATCAGCGCGTCCATCGCCCAGACCGTTTCAGCCACCGGCGTGTCGGGGTCGGGCCGGTGGCAGTAGTACAGGTCCCGGCAGTCCACGCGCAGCCGCCTGAGCGCGGCGTGGCAGGCATCGGTCACGTGCTTGCGCGACAGCCCCTTCTGGGTGGGCCGCGGATCGCTGGCCGAGCCGAACATCACCTTGCTGGACACGCAGAAGCCGTCGCGCGGCAGGCGCAGGTCGGCGATCACGTCGCCCATCACGCGCTCGGCCTCGCCATTGGCGTAGCCCTCGGCGTTGTCGAAGAAGTTGATGCCGTGGTCCCAGGCGGTGGCGACGAGCTCGCGCGCCGTCGAGCGACCGATCTGCGAGCCGAACGTGACCCATGCGCCGAACGACAGCGCGGAGAGTTGCAGGCCGGAGCCTCCGAGGCGGCGGTACTGCATGGTCGGGACTCCTAGGTGACGTTGCGCGGGAGTGTAGCGAGGCGCTGCACCGGGGCGCCTGCGTCGCTACAATGCGCGCACTCTTCCTCCGGGGAGTAGCCCACCCGCAGCGTACGGCCCAGACCGGGCCGCACCGGTACACGCGGGTCCGCGCGTCAACACACTTGGCCGGCCGGCCATGGCGCGCGAGCGGAATGCCCGGGCCTTCGTGGCCGGACATCCGCCGGGCAAGACCGAAGGCAGGCGTTGCGCGACCAACTGGCGAGAGCCGGGGCCAGGCCGCGCGGCGTCGGCCTTCGCGTGCAACGCGACTGCCTGGCCCCCCGGAGCTTCACGATGCACCCCATCGCTGGTACCGGCGTATTCGACGCCACCTTGTTCGCCCCGGTCGAATCCTGGCCCATGGCTGCCGCACTGGTTTCCACGGGCGTGGTCGCGCTGGCGGAGATCGGCGACAAGACGCAGCTGCTCGCACTGATGCTGGCCGCGCGCTTCCGTCGGCCCGGCACGATCATCGCCGGCATCCTCGTCGCCACCCTGCTCAACCACGCGCTGGCCGCCTGGCTCGGCGCGTGGGTCGCGGCCTGGCTGCGGCCGGAGGTTTTGAAGTGGCTGGTGGCGGCCAGCTTCGCGGCGGTCGCGCTGTGGTCGCTCAAGCCCGACACGCTCGACGATGGCGAGACCCTGCCGGCGCGCGGTGCGTTCGTCGCCACGCTCATTGCGTTCTTCCTGGCCGAGATCGGCGACAAGACGCAGGTGGCCACGGTGCTGCTGGCCACCCGCTACGAACCGCTGTGGGAAGTCGTGGCCGGCACCACCGTGGGCATGCTGCTGGCCAACGTCCCGGTGGTGATGTTGGGCAGCCGGTTCGCCCGGCGCCTGCCGCTCAAGGCCGCGCGCCGGGTGGCGGCGGCGGTGTTCATGGCACTGGCGGTCTGGGTGGCGCTCAACGGGGCGGGCTGACGCGCGGGACGGGATGTCGGACCCCGGCGGCGTGGCTGCGCTACTCTCTGCGCGGTCACGCGGGAGGGGGCGGATGCTCGGCGAGAGGCAGGCACACCGGCGCACGCCGGGCGAGGTCGTGGCGGCGCTGCTGGCGCGACCCGACGAGATCATGCTGGAGGTCGGCGCCGGCGGCGAACTGCTGGTGGCGCGGCTGCGCGCGGTCATCGCCGGCCTGCTGCTGTTGCTTCCGCTGTCCAACGCGCTGGGCGGCGGATCGATCGACGAGACGCTGATCGGCCTGGCCGGCGTGGTGTTCATCAACCTCTTCGCGCAGACCTGGCTGGTGCTGGCGCGCCGACGTCGCCGGTTCCTGTGGCTGCCGTTCGCCACCGCGGCGTTCGATGTCACCGCCACCAGCCTGATCCTGCTGACGCTGGCCAACCACCACCTGCCGGCCGGCCTCAACAGCGTGGTCGTCTGGTGCGGCTACGTGCTGGCCATCCTGCTGACCGCACTACGCAACGACGGCCGCACAACGCTGTTCGCGGGTGGACTGGCGGTACTGCAGTACAGCGTGATCGTGGCCGTGCTGCTGCTGGGCGCGGAATCGCCCGAACGCCTGATCTCCAGCGACTACGGGACCCCGACCGTCGGCAACCAGGTGCAACGCCTGATCCTGCTGGCGATCGTCACCGTCATCACCGCGATGGTGGTCTACCGCCTGCAGCGGCTGGTGGAGATGTCCGGTACCGACGGGCTGACCGGCCTGCCCAACCGGACCTGGCTGGTGCACCGCATGCCGCACCTGGTGGACGCGGTCGAGCACGAGGGCGGCAGCCTGACGCTGGCGCTGCTCAACATGGACCACTTCCGCCGGATCAACGACGAAATCGGCCACCGCGCTGGCGACCGCGCGCTGCGCCACGTGGTCGGCACGATCACGCGGATCACCGACGAGCGCGAGTGGCTGGTGCGGCTGCGCGGCGAGGAATTCGTGATGGTCCTGCGCAAGCCGGTGGGCACCGCATGGGAACGGGTCGATGCATTGCGCCGGCTGGTGTCGGCGGCACCCTTCGAACCCGAACGCGGTGCCGACCCGGTGCACCTGACCTTCAGCGCCGGCATCGTCGGCTATCCCAACGATGGCCACGACCTGTCGGCCCTGCTGCGCAACGCCGACCGGCGCCTGCAGACGGCCAAGCGCGAAGGCCGCGACCGCGTCGTGGCGAGGGAAACCTGAACACGTGAACCGCCCGGTTCTGCTTGCTGCGCGGGCGCCGCGGCACTAGGCTGCGCCGATATTTTGCAGGCCCAGACCTGATTTTCCGGCCGGATCCGGCCTCGAGGGGACAACGACGTGGAATTGATCACCCGGATGGCCTTCGGCCTGTTCGGCCTGGCCGTGCTGATCGGGCTTGCCTGGCTGTTCTCCAACAACCGCCGCGGCGTCGACTGGAAGCTGGTCGGCATCGGCCTGGCGCTGCAGCTGGTGATCGCCGCGTTCGTGCTGCTGACGCCGTGGGGCGCCAGCGTGTTCGATGCACTGTCGAGCGGCTTCGTGAAGCTGCTGGGCTTCACTACCGAAGGTGCGAAGTTCATCTTCGGCGACTTCACCGACCCGGCGAAGTTCGGCTTCGTGTTCGCCTTCCAGGTGCTGCCGACGATCATCTTCTTCGCCAGCTTCATGAGCGTGCTCTACCACCTGGGCGTGATGCAGAAGATCGTCCAGGGCATGGCCTGGGTGATCACCAAGGTGATGCGCGTGTCCGGCGCCGAAACCCTGAGCGTGTGCGCGAACGCCTTCATCGGCCAGACCGAGTCGCCGCTGGTGGTGCGCCCGTATATCGCCAAAATGACCGAGTCCGAACTGCTGACGCTGATGGTCGGCGGCATGGCGACCATCGCCGGTGGCGTGTTGGGCGCATACGTGATGTTGCTGGGCGGCGGCGACCCCGCGCAGCAGGCGTTCTATGCCAAGCACCTGATCACCGCCAGCATCATGGCGGCGCCGGCAACGCTGGTCATCGCCAAGATTCTCGTCCCCGAAACCCGCGAGCCGCTGACGCTGGGCACGGTGCGCATGGACGTGGAGAAGACCACCACCAACGTGATCGACGCGGCCGCCGCCGGCGCCGGCGATGGCCTCAAGCTGGCGCTCAACGTCGGCGCGATGTTGCTGGCCTTCATCGCCCTGATCGCGCTGCTCAACGCGCCGCTGGTGTGGCTGGGCGAGGTGACCGGACTGGAGGCCGCACTGGGCCGGCCGACCGACCTGTCGTCGCTGCTGGGCTATCTGCTTTCGCCTTTGGCGTGGGCAATAGGTGTTCCGTGGCAGGACGCCAACACCGTCGGCGGCCTGATCGGCACCAAGGTCGTGCTCAACGAGTTCGTCGCCTACGTGCAGCTGGGCGAGATCCTGCGCGGCGGTGTGGACGGCGTCACCCTGACCGACCAGGGCCGCCTGATCGCCACCTACGCGCTGTGTGGCTTCGCCAATTTCAGCTCGATCGCCATCCAGATCGGCGGCATCGGCGGACTGGCCCCCGAGCGCCGCGCCGACCTGGCGCGCTTCGGCCTGCGCGCGGTGCTGGGCGGTTCGATCGCCACGTTGATGACGGCGACGATCGCCGGCGTGCTCAGCCACTACGCCTGAGGCCGGCGCGATGACGGGCACGGTCGCGGTGGTCGGGTCGTTCAACGTCGACCACGTCTGGCACAGCGAGCGCCTGCCCCGCCCCGGCGAGACGCTGGCCGGCATCTACACGACCGGGCCAGGCGGCAAGGGCTTCAACCAGGCCGTCGCCGCCCGGCGTGCCGGCGCCGGCACCGTGTTCGTCTGCGCGCTGGGCGATGACTCAGGCACACTGCTGGCTCGTGCGCTGGCCAAGGCCGACGGCATCGCACTGCGCGTGCAGGAGAGCCCCGAGCCGACGGGCACCGCCGGCATCTATATCGACGCGACAGGCCGCAACAGCATCGTGATCGGCCCGGGGGCCAACGCATCGCTGACGGCCGAGTTCGTGCGCGGGCAGACCGACGTGCTGGGCAACGCCGCCGTCGTGCTGACGCAGCTCGAATCGCCGCGCGAGGCCGTGTTCGAGGCCCTCCTGGGCGGTCGCGCCGCAGGCGCGATCGCCATGCTCAACCCCGCGCCCGCCAATGCCGAGGTCGACGCCACCCTGCTGGCGGCGTGCGACCTGGTCACGCCCAACGAAACCGAGTTCGCCGCGCTCCTGGCGGCGCATACCGACCGGCGCCTGGATCCGGAGGCCGTTGGTCCGCTCGAGGATGCAGCGCTCCACGAGGCCTGCCGCGCCCTGTTGCCGCACGGCACCGTCGTGGTGACGTTGGGGCAGGCGGGGGCATTCGTGTCCCACGCTGACGCGGCCCGGCACCACGACGTCGCTGCGTTCTACCGCGTCGCCAGCGAGCGCGTGAAGGCCGTCGACACCACCGGTGCGGGCGATGCGTTCAATGGCGCGCTCGCCGCGCGGCTGGCAATGGGCGATACCCGTCCGTTCTCGGATCACGTGCGGTTCGCCAACCGCTATGCGGCCCTGTCAGTGGAGTTGCCCGGCGCGGCCGCGTCGATGCCGCGGCTGGAAGCGGTGCAGGCGCGCTTCGGGGACCGCTGACCTCCGCCGCGTCGCCCCCACACTGTCGTCCCGGACGGCCGGATGCTGCCCGCCCCGGTAGAATCCGCTCCATGCGCATCGGCCCCTACCTGATCGAGCCCCGCGTGGTCCTGGCGCCGATGGCAGGGGTCACCGACAAGCCGTTCCGGCAGCTATGCAAGCAACTGGGGGCAGGGCTGGCGGTGTCGGAGATGACCACGTCCGATCCGCGCTTCTGGAACACATCGAAGTCGCGCCACCGCATGGACCATGACGGCGAGCCGGACCCGATCAGCGTGCAGATCGCCGGCACCGTGCCGTCGGTGATGGCCGACGCCGCGCGCCACAATGTCGACCAGGGCGCGCAGATCATCGACATCAACATGGGCTGCCCGGCCAAGAAGGTCTGCACCGCCTGGGCGGGCTCGGCGCTGATGCGCGAGCCGGCGCTGGTGGCCGACATCCTGCGCGCGGTCGTCGAGGCAGTGGACGTCCCGGTGACGTTGAAGATCCGCACCGGCTGGGCGGCCGGCCAGCGCAACGCACTGGAGATCGCGCGCATCGCCGAGGACGCCGGCATCGCCGCACTCGCCGTGCACGGCCGGACCCGCGACCAGCAGTACACGGGCACCGCCGAGTACGACACGATCGCGCAGGTCAAGGCCGCGCTGTCGATCCCGGTCATGGCCAACGGCGACATCGACTCCCCGCGCAAGGCCGAGGCCGTTCTGGCGCATACCGGCTGCGACGCGGTGCTGGTCGGGCGCGCGGCGCAGGGGCGGCCGTGGATCTTCCGCGAGATCGCCCACTACCTGGCCACGGGTGAGGCACTGCAGCCGCCGACGCTGTCGGAGGTCCGCGACATCCTGCTCGGCCACCTGCAACATCTGCACGTGTTCTATGGCGAGATCTCCGGCGTACGAATCGCCCGCAAGCACCTGGGCTGGTACGCGAAGGACCGCCCCGAACATTCCGAAGAACAGCGGGCGTCATTCCGCGCCGTCGTCAACCGGGCGGAAACCGCCGAAGCACAGCTGCGGCTCACCCGCGACTACTTCGACGCGCTGATCGCCGGCGTCGCGCCCGACCTCCCGGTCGCCGCCTGAATCAAACTCCCTCCGAGCACGCGCCATGAGCGACCCGACCCGCTCCGCCACCGACTTCCCCTACCTGCACGGCTTTTCGGCGACCGAGCAGGCGCGCCTGGTCAAACAGGCGCGGCTGGCCGAGTCGACGATCTTCCGAAACATCGACTACACCGGTGCCCGACGCCTGCTGGAGGTCGGCAGCGGCGTGGGCGCGCAGACCGAGATCCTGCTGCGGCGCTTCCCCGACCTGCACGCCACCTGCGTCGACCTCAACGAGGCACAGATCGAGGCGGCGCGCGCCAACCTCGGTGCCATGCCATGGCTGGAGGGGCGCTACGCCATCCAGCAGGCCGACGCCTCCGACCTGCCGTTCGAGCCGCGCAGCTTCGACGCCGCGTTCCTGTGCTGGGTGCTCGAACACGTGCCGTCGCCGGCGCGCGTGCTCAGCGAAGTGCGCCGCGTGCTGGCGCCCGGCTCGGTGGTCTACGTGACCGAGGTGATGAACGCCTCGTTCCTGCTCGACCCGTACTCGCCCAACGTCTGGCGCTACTGGATGGCGTTCAACGATTTCCAGATCGACAGCGGCGGCGATCCGTTCGTGGGCGCCAAGCTCGGCAACCTGCTGCTGGCCGGCGGCTACCGCGACGTCACCACCGAAATCAAGACCTTCCACTTCGACAACCGCGAGCCCGCGCGGCGCAAGGCGATGATCGCCTTCTGGGAGGAACTGCTGCTCTCGGCCGCCGACCCGCTGGTGGCTGAAGGCAAGGTCGACCAGGCCACCGTCGACGGCGTGCGCGCGGAAATGCGCCAGGTCCAAAACGATCCGGATGCGGTGTTCTTCTATTCGTTCGTGCAGGCGCGCGCGGTCGTGTACTGACCAACGGCCGGCCAACCCGGGCCGGCAAATAGCGTGCCCGGAAACGGCGTCGGAAGTCACCCCGGCCTTCGGCCGATGCGCCTGTGCACGCGCGGGCGGAACATCGGCTATGCCGGGGCGCCCCCACGGGGCGACAACGGGCCGCCCCCGCCCCGGCAAACGATCGGGAGGCTCCGATGAAAGGCAGGATTGCAATCGCGGCAACCAGTCTGTGCACCGCCGCCCTTCTCGCCACGGCCCCGGCCCTGGCCAGCGAGGCACAGATCGAATACGTGGCCCGGGAAAGCGGCCTGAGCGAGCGCAAGGTGCGCATGGTGCTCGGCAACCGCACCCCGTATGCCGAATACCGTTACACCTACGCCCGCAGCGCAGCACGAATCCGCGAGGCCATCGGCGACGAGCAATTCGAGCGGATGGTAGTGGGGCTGCCACTGCAGCTTCCGCTGGACCGGGTTGTCGTGCACGCCACCGGCGACGTCACCGGCGTGCTGTAGGCGGCGCTACCGACGCGGCGCCGCGGCGGAGCCCGTCGCGGCGCCGGGGGATGCCGGCTCGCGCCATATCCGCTGCCACACCCCCACCAGGCGCTGTCGCGCCTCCCACGGCCACTCGACCTGCCCGGGATGGATCTCACGCCAGCCGTCGGGCCCGCCCATGGCCACGGCGAAACGGAACGTGTAGTCCGGCTCCGCCCCCATCCGCAGATCCGACAGCACCAGCTGCCCTTCGCGCCGCTCGGCCTTCATGAAGCCGTGGTTGAACCAGGTCAGTTCGCGTACGGCCGGCAGGGCCTGGACATCGCGCAGCGCGTCCACGTCCGAACGGTAGCGTCGGAACGCCATGGAGCCATGGTCGGCCACCAGCGAGCGTTCGCCTTCGACGAAACCGTCGGGCGTCATCGCCACCACGCGCCACAGCAGGATGTTGAACGGCATCGGCACGCTGAAGCGTGGCGCATCGGCCAGCCCCTGCCAGGCCAGCGACCGCGATGCCTCCCGCTCGACCACTGCCTTGGCGCCCAGCGAGGCGGCCAGGTAGAGCGAACTCAGTGCCAGTCCCGCCGCCAGTGCCTGTCCCGCCACCCGGCGCGGGCCGGCCCAGCACGCCACCGCGCAGGCCAGCAGCAGCCACACGGTGTACAGCGGGTCGATGATGAAGATGCTCGACCACATCACCGGCCGCACCGGCAGGGGCCACAGCAGCTGGGTGCCATACACGGTGAACGCGTCCAGCAGCGGGTGCGTCAGCAGCGCCAGCTGCATCGCCCAGAACCAGCGCCGCGGCGCCTGGGCGACCCGGCCGGCGCGTGACCGGAACCACGCCCAGATGGCCCAGGCGATGAGCGGCAGCACCAGCAACGAGTGGGTGGCCCCGCGGTGCCAGGTCATCCGCTCGACGGGGTTGTCCGTCAGCAGCGCGATGGGCAGCACGTCCAGGTCGGGCAGCGTGCCCAGGGCGGCGCCCGCCAGCAGCGCGGCGCGGCGGTGCCCGGGGGGCGCGATGGCGGCGGTGACGGCGGCGCCGAGCAGGATCTGGGTGATGGAGTCCATCGGCGCATGCTACCCAGCCGCCATGACACCTGCCCCCGGTCTCGAGGCCTTAACCGCGTGCAAACCCCGCGTCCCCCAGAATCGCCCCTCCATGCGACACGCGGGCCGAACCTGTATCATGCGCGCCCATCCTTTTATCCCGATGCAAGGATATAGACGCCGATGTCCAGCTACCTGTTCACCTCCGAATCCGTTTCCGAAGGCCACCCGGACAAGATCGCCGACCAGATCTCCGACGCCGTGCTCGACGCGATCCTGACCCAGGACAAGCGCGCACGCGTGGCCTGCGAGACGCTGGTGAAGACGGGTGCGGCGATCGTCGCCGGCGAGGTGACCACCTCGGCGTGGGTCGACATCGAGTCGCTGGCGCGTGGCGTGATCAACGAGATCGGCTATGACAACTCCGACGTCGGCTTCGACGGCCACACGTGCGCGATCATCAACATGCTCGGCAAGCAGTCGCCGGACATCGCCGCCGGCGTGGACGGCAGCCAGAAGAAGCAGAAGAAGCCCGAGGAACAGGGTGCGGGCGACCAGGGCCTGATGTTCGGCTACGCCTGCAACGAGGCGCCCGAGTTCATGCCTGCGCCGATCTACTACAGCCACCGGCTGGTCGAGCAGCAGGCCAAGGTCCGCAAGAAGAAGAACTCGCCGCTGCCGTGGCTGCGCCCTGACGCCAAGAGCCAGGTCACCCTGCGCTACGACAACGCCAACCAGATCGTCGGCCTCGACGCGGTGGTGCTGTCGACGCAGCACGACCCGGGCATCAAGCAGAAGGACCTGGTCGAAGCGGTGCGCGAGCACATCCTCAAGCCGGTGCTGCCGAAGAAGTGGATGGAATCGCTGCCCAAGAACAAGATCCACATCAACCCGACCGGCATCTTCGTGATCGGCGGCCCGGTCGGCGACTGCGGCCTGACCGGCCGCAAGATCATCGTCGACACCTACGGCGGCATGGCCCGCCACGGTGGCGGGGCGTTCTCGGGCAAGGATCCGTCCAAGGTCGACCGTTCGGCCGCCTACGCCGCGCGCTACGTCGCCAAGAACGTGGTCGCCGCGGGACTGGCTGACAAGTGCGAGGTGCAGTTGAGCTACGCCATCGGCGTCGCCGAGCCGACCTCGATCTCGGTCACCACCTTCGGCACCGGCAAGATCAGCGACGACAAGATCGAGAAGCTGATCCGCAAGCACTTCGACCTGCGCCCGTACGGCATCGTCAAGATGCTCGACCTGATCCACCCGATCTACCGCTCGACCGCGGCTTACGGCCACTTCGGCCGCAAGCCGCAGGACGTCAGCTACATCGACGGCGCCGGCGTGACCCAGAAGGCCACGGCCTTCTCCTGGGAAAAGACCGACCGCGCCGACGAGCTGCGCAAGGCGGCCAAGCTGTAATCGCGACGTTCGTCGCGACCAACGGTTGATGGTGGACGGGCCGGCGAGACGGCCCGTTCACGTTTCCGGCCTGCCACCGCGCGGCCGGCGGACGTAAAATCACGACCCTGCCCCGCCGAGGGGCGCTGCGACCGTCAGGCGACGGCCAGGCTCGGCGAGGTTCCACGCACCAACGGCGCCCGGTTGCTTTCACGCCCGCCCGCATCGGGCCGGCCATGACCGGAGCTTTCCAATGAACGCAGTACCCAAGACCTTCTCCCAGGACGGCGACTACAAGATCGCCGACATCTCGCTGGCCGACTGGGGCCGCAAGGAAATCGATATCGCCGAGCACGAGATGCCCGGCCTGATGTCCATCCGCCGCAAGTACGCGTCCGAGGCACCGCTCAAGGGCGTGCGCGTGACCGGTTCGCTGCACATGACGATCCAGACCGCGGTGCTGATCGAGACGCTGAAGGACATCGGCGGCGACGTGCGCTGGGCCTCGTGCAACATCTTCTCCACCCAGGACCATGCCGCCGCGGCGATCGCCGCCACCGGCACCCCGGTGTTCGCCTGGAAGGGCGAGACGCTGGAGGAGTACTGGGACTGCACGCTCGAAGCGCTGAGCTTCCCCGACGGCAAGGGCGGCTTCCTCGGTCCGCAACTGGTGGTCGATGACGGCGGCGACGTGACGCTGCTGATCCACAAGGGCTTTGAACTCGAGAAGGGCGACGAGAGCTGGGTCAATTCGGCGTCGGGCAGCCACGAGGAGCAGGTCATCAAGGACCTGCTCAAGCGCGTGCATGCCGAGCGCCCGGGCTTCTGGACCACCGTCGTGCGCGACTGGAAGGGCGTGTCCGAGGAAACCACCACCGGCGTGCACCGCCTCTACCAGCTGGCCGAAGCCGGCAAGCTGCTGGTGCCGGCGATCAACGTCAACGACTCGGTCACCAAGAGCAAGTTCGACAACCTCTACGGCTGCCGCGAGTCGCTGGCCGACGGCCTCAAGCGCGCGATGGACGTGATGCTGGCCGGCAAGGTGGCCGTGGTGTGCGGCTACGGCGACGTCGGCAAGGGCTCGGCGCACTCGCTGCGGGCCTACGGCGCGCGCGTCGTGGTGACCGAGATCGATCCGATCTGCGCCCTGCAGGCATCGATGGAAGGCTTCGAGGTCAACACCATCGAGAGCACGCTGGGCCGTGGCGACATCTACGTCACCACCACCGGCAACAAGGACATCATCACCGTCGAGCACATGCAGGCGATGAAGGACCAGGCGATCGTGTGCAACATCGGCCACTTCGACAACGAGATCCAGGTCGATGCGCTGTACGCGCTCAAGGGCGTGCAGAAGACCAACATCAAGCCGCAGGTGGACAAGTTCACCTTCGCCAATGGCAACAGCATCTTCCTGCTGGCCGAAGGTCGTCTGGTGAACCTGGGCTGCGCCACCGGCCACCCCAGCTTCGTGATGTCCAACTCCTTCGCCAACCAGACGCTGGCGCAGATCGACCTGTGGGCCAACAAGGACGACTACGGCAAGCAGGTCTACCTGCTGCCCAAGAAGCTCGACGAGGAGGTCGCGCGCCTGCACCTGGAGAAGATCGGCGTGAAGCTGACGAAGCTCACCAAGGACCAGGCCGACTACCTCGGCGTGCCGGTCGAGGGGCCGTACAAGCCGGAGCATTACCGCTACTGATCGGTGGCAGGGTTTGGCTGCAAGGAAACGGGCGCTTCGGCGCCCGTTTCTCTTTGGTAGGCGCTGACCGGTCCGTGTAGGAGCGGCTTCAGCCGCAAAGGGGGCTGGGCGAAGCGCGGGATCGAGCATCGCGGCTGAAGCCGCTCCTACACAAGGCAGGTTCGGCATGACGAATCATTTCCATTCATCCCGATGAAGCGATACATTGCACGCAGCCCACCCGTTGCGTGCCACGAATGACCCCGATCAGCTTCGAGTTCTACCCGCCCAAGACCGATGAGCAGCGCACGCAGCTGGACAGGACCGTGGCCCGGCTCAAGCGCGAGGCACCCGAGTACGTCAGCGTCACCTTCGGCGCCGGTGGCTCCACCCTCAGCCATACCCCCGAAACCATCCAGCGCCTCAGGCGCGAGTACGAACTGCCCGCCGCGCCGCACATCACCTGCATGGGCGGCTCGCGCGAGGAGATCCGTGGGTTGCTGAAGCTGTACCGGGCATTGGGCGCCAAGCGGCTGGTCACCCTGCGCGGAGACCTGCCCTCGGGCATGGTCAGCCCGGGCGACCTGCGCTACGCCAACGAGCTGGTGGAGTTCATCCGGAACGAAACCGGCGACCACTTCCACATCGAGGTCGCCGCGTATCCGGAAATGCACCCGCAGGCGCGCGACGCGCACGCCGACCTTGCCCACTTCAAGCGCAAGGTCGAGGCCGGTGCAAACGGCGCGATCACGCAATACTTCTACAACGCCGATGCGTATTTCCGCTTCGTCGACGACGTGCGCGCTGCCGGCATCGAAATCCCGATCGTGCCGGGCATCATGCCGATCGCGAACTTCAGCCAGATCCGCCGCTTCTCAGAGCTGTGCGGCGCCGAGATCCCGCGCTGGGTCGCGCAGCGCATGCTCGCCTACGCCGACGATGCCCAGAGCATCCGCGCCTTTGGTGCCGAGGTGGTCGCCCAGCTGTGCCGGCGGCTGGTGGATGGCGGCGCGCCGGGCCTGCACTTCTACACGCTCAACCTGGCCAAACCGACGCTAAACGTGCTTGACCGTTTGCGCTGAGTTGTAGCGGGGTTCAGTCACGGAGCCCTTTTCCCACAAGCTTTTGACGGTTCCGCGGGAACCATGCGCACACCCCCCGAATGCGCAGTCCCCCGCCATGAACACGCGCTCCGTCCTCGCCTCCGCCCTCCTCCTGTCACTGGCCGCATTGCCTGTCGCCCCTGCGGTCAATGCGTCGGCCAACGGTATCCAGCGCTGCCAGGCACCGGACGGGACCACGGTGTACACCGACAAGCCGTGCGGCATGTTCGGCGCCCAGGCGACCCCGATGTCGGGCGAGTTGCTGACGCGGCTGGCCCGCGAGGACGTCTCGGCCGGCGACGATGCGACCTATGCCGACACCTCCATCGCGACCAGCACTGCCGTGGGCCGCCGCTCCGCGGCCAGTGGGTGCGCCCGCTCCGCCACGCAGCTTTCCATGGACCTGCAGGGTGCGTTGGCACTGGCCGACGTCAATCGCGTCGCGGAGAGCTACCACTGGACCGGCATGAGTAACGCCCAGGGCCAGGCCACGATGGAGCGGCTCGATCGCCTGACCACGCAACCCCTGGTTCACGCGCAGTACTTCAATGCGCAGATCGGCGGTTTCGATTCGTTCGCAGACGCCAGCGCCCCGCTTTCGAGCAGCGGCGCCGCGGGAATCATGCAGCTCAGCTTCGGCCACGGCACGGCGCGAACCATCGTTGACTTCGACGTTCATCGGCACCAGGGCTGTTACTTCGTCCGGTTCTGACGCATCGAGGGTTCGAATCAGCCATCTCCGCTAGCACGCTGCGACGCGGACCGGGCTTCGTGAACCGTTGAGCGCGGTCGGTGACCCCTGCACTTTTCACGGCGCAATCACGCCATTAGGCTGCGCCGATGGCTGCTGCATTTCGATATCCCCCCTCCGTCACGTGCGCCACCTTCCTCGCATTGGCAGGAATGATCGTCGCCAGCGGCGGCGTCCCGCCCGCGTCGGCGCAAGTGCGCGAGTGTGTTGATCCCGGCGGCACATCCGTCTTCACGGACCGGCAGTGCAGCGACATAGGCGCCGTGGAGCAGAAGGGCACCGCCCGGCGGTCGTCGCCCTCGGTCCGCCTGCACCAGGGCGGTTGCGCGCGCAACCTGCAGGACCTCGTCTTCGAGATGACCACGGCCATCGACGGCCAGGACGCGAACCGGCTCGCCGCCGTCTACCACTGGGCGGGCATGTCGGGCCGCACCGGCTACTCGATCCTCGAGCGGCTGGATGCGATCACGCAACGGCCACTGGTGGACATCGTCCCGGTGATGCCGATGACGCCCGAGGGACTGGACGGCTTCTATTACCCGCAGGCCAGCGTGCGCCAGCAGCCCATCGGCCTGCGCGTCGAGCAGACCCTCGCCAACGGCAGCACGCCATCGAGCACCACGTTCGGACTGCAGCGACACCTGGGTTGCTGGTGGATCAAGGGCTGATCGCCCTACACCCGCAGCGGAAAAAGGGGCTCCCGCAAGGCACATCCACCCGCACCGCCGCGCAGGCACAATACGCGGCCGACGACCCACGGAAACGCCCGAATGCAATACCCCGAATGGATCTGGCACAACGGTGCGATCAAGCGCTGGGCCGAAGCCACCACGCACGTCATGGCGCACGCGCTGCACTATGGCTCATCCGTGTTCGAGGGCATCCGCTGCTACCAGACCCCGTCGGGTCCGGCGATCTTCCGGTTGACCGACCACAACCGGCGGCTGCTGGCGTCGGCCCGCATCTACGAAATGGCGATGCCGTATTCGCTGGATGAGATCAACGCCGCCTGCCGCGAAGTGGTGCTGCGCAACGGCCTGTCGCAGGCCTACTTGCGCCCGGTGGCGTTCCGCGGCCTGGGCGGGTTCGGGCTTTCGGCCGACACGCCGACGGACATGGCGGTGGCGGCCTGGCATATGGGCCCCTACCTCGGCGAGGGCGTGCTGGACGACGGCATCGACGCCTGCGTGTCCAGCTGGCAACGCTTCGCGCCCAACACCATCCCGGCCGGTGCCAAGGCGGGCGGCAACTACCTGTCGGGCCAACTGGTCGCGCGCGAGGCGCGGCGCCTGGGCTTCGGCGAGGGCATCGCACTCGCCTCCACCGGCCTGTTGAGCGAAGGGGCCGGCGAGAACCTGTTCCTGGTCATCGACGGCGCACTGCACACCACGCCGGTCAGCGCGGCGCTGCTCAACGGCATCACGCGCAACTCGATCATCCACCTGGCCCGCGACGCGGGGATCGACGTGGTCGAACGCGACCTGCCGCGCGAATACCTGTACCTGTGCGACGAGCTGTTCATGTGCGGCACGGCCGCGGAGATCACGCCGATCCGGTCGGTCGACGGCCGCGCGGTCGGTGCGGGCAAGCCCGGTCCGGTCACCCGTCGCATCCAGGACCTGTTCTTCGGCCTGTTCGATGGCACCACGCCGGATCGGCGCGGCTGGCTGGAACCGCTGGAATCCTGAGGCAGGAGGGGACGCGGCCTGCGTCACTGCTGCGCACCGCAACGACCTCCGGCCGCAACCTGAAGCCAACGCTGCAGAAGTAAGGCACGTCAGAAGTAAGGCACGTCGCGACCACGGCGGCGGCCAGCTTGCACCACGCACAACGGAGCGTTGCTGCGGCTGGGTGCGAGGCCCTACGACGCGCGGTCGGCGGCCGAGAACGTCAGCGTCGCCACCACGCCCTGCACCTTGCCCGGTGCCACCCGGACGTTCCATCCGTACAGGTCGCACAGCCGGCGCACGATCGACAGGCCGATGCCGCCGCCCTGCGAGTGGCCGGCATGGGTACCCCGGTAGCCGCGCTCGAACAGCTTGGCGGCATCCTCGGCGCTTAGGCCGGGGCCGGAGTCGATGACCTCCACCTGGTCCGGATGCAACCGCACGATCACCTCGCCCGACTTGGTGTACTTCACCGCGTTGCCGATCAGGTTGCCCAGCGCGACGGCCACCGCGGCATCCGGTGCGTCGACCACCAGGCCGCGCTCGCCTTCCATCCGCAGCTCCAGCGTCTTGCCAACGACCTGTGCGCGGTGCACGTCGAGCAGTTGCTCGGCCACCTTGGCCACGTCGGACGCACCGTGCCCGCGCTCGTTGCGCGACAGCAACAGCAAAGCGCTGATCAGGTCGGTGCACTGCTGCTCGGCGCGCTGGATGCGCAGCAACCGGCTACGGGTTTTGTCATCGATGTCGGGGCGCGACAGCAACAGCTCCACCGCACCCTTGATCACCGCCAGCGGCGTGCGCAGCTCATGGCTGACGTCGGCATTGAACTCGCGGTCGCGCTGTACGACATCGGTCAGGCGCTCGGCGTAATCGTCCAGCGCCTCGGCCAACTGGCCGACCTCGTCGTCCGGGAAGTGGGCGGCCAGGGCTTCGGGTTGGGCGCTGCGCCCCGACAGCTTCAGCCGCCGCGCCAGTTCCGATACCGGGCTCATCACGCGCGACGCCGCCCACCAGCCCACCAGCAGGGATAGCAGGGTGAACACCACCACCGAGCTGAAGATGGCGCGGTTGAACTGCTCCTCGCCGCGGCGGGCCTGCGTCATGTCGTATGCAAGGAAGAACCACTCGTCCGGTGTCTTGCGTACGGCCAGCTTGTAGGCGAACGTCTCGCCGTTCTCGTCGGTTCCGCTGATGTTGTGGATGCCGTCGGACAGCTCGTACCAGTCCGGCTCCTCCAGTCGCAATTCCTCGAAGCGCTCGCGCCGCACGTGCCGTGCGAACATCTGCTGCACCTGGATCTCGGGATTGCGGTCCGGCGCCGAGTAGTACTGGCGCGCGTACTCGTCGATGTTCTTGTTCATCACGTCCTCCACCAACTGCGTCTCGACCCGGTTGCGGGTCCAGTTGGTGGCGAACGCGAACAGCGCCGTCAGGCCGAAGCCCAGCAGCACGAAGGCCAGGATGATGCGGCTGCGCAGCTGCCGCCGGTAACGCGGACGGCGCCGCCCCGAAGGGTGGACGGCTACGCCGGGCGCGCCTTCAGCTTCCGGCATTTTCGATTTCGGCAATGCGGTATCCGATGCCGTGGCGCGTCTGGATCAACGGGGTCTCGAAGGGCTTGTCGACCACCGCGCGCAGGCCGTGGATGTGCACGCGCAGGCTGTCGGAGTCGGGCAGCTCTTCACCCCAGACGCGCGTCTCCAGCTCCTGCCGGGTGACCACGGCCGGGCTGGCTTCCATAAGCGCCTGCAGGATCTTCAGCGCGGTCGGGTTGAGCTGCAGCAGCTTGCCCTGCCGGCGCACTTCCAGCGTGTCGAGGTTGTATTCGAGGTCGGCGGCGTTGAGCACGCGCGTCTGTACGCCCTTGCCGCGGCGCGACAGCGCGTTGAGCCGGACTTCGACCTCCTGCAGCGCGAACGGCTTGATCAGGTAGTCGTCGGCGCCCGAGTCGAACCCCGCCAGCTTGTTGTCCAGCGAATCGCGCGCGGTCAGCATCAGCACCGGCGTCTGCTTGCGGGCCTCGTTGCGCAGCTTGCGGCAGACCTCCAGACCGTCCAGCCCGGGCAGGTTGAGGTCGAGCACGATCGCGTCGAAGTCATGGACCACCGCCAGGTGCAGGCCGGTGATGCCGTCGGCGGCGAAGTCGACGGTGTGGCCGCGGTCTTCGAGGAAATCCCCGAGGTTGGCGGCGATGTCCTGGTTGTCTTCGATGACGAGGATGCGCATTGGGGGTTCCTGGATGGGGGGATTCGACCGCGGCAGCGTGGCAAGGTTCGGGTCGACGTGGCGTGCGGACCGTCCAACGCCCGGATTCTGCCAGAGCGGCACGCCCCAAGCGTCCCGGACGCATCCGCTGACCGGCCCACCCACCGCGAGCGATGACCGCGAATGATGGACGCCGACCGCCACCCACAAAAAACCCAGGCGCGGGCCGCGCGCCTGGGCCAAAAGGGTGTTGCCCCGATACCGAAACTGCCGGACCCCGGGAGTCCCCGGGCAAGCCCTGCAGTGCTGCGGTCCGGCCAACGCTACGCCGGGGGCGATTAAACCGCCGTTAAGTGGCGCGTTAAGGAAACGCTATTCGTCGAGCGCTGGGTGTAACCCACTGATCGGATTGCGTTTTATTTCATCGTTGCGTGATCGGCGCCTGTCAGGCCTTGGTCGCCGCGCGCTTGGCCGCGATGCGCTTGTAGCGCAAGGCGACGTAATCGACGATCTCCCCCGCTACGTCGACCCCGGTGGCATCCTCGATGCCCTCCAGGCCCGGGGAGGCATTCACTTCCAGCACGAGTGGCCCGCGCGCGGACCGGATCAGGTCGACACCGGCCACGCCCAGCCCCAGCACGCGCGCGGCCCGTATGGCCACGTCCTGCTCGGCGGCCGTCGCCTTCACACCCTTCGCGCGACCGCCGCGGTGGAGGTTGGAACGGAAGTCGCCCTTCGGCGCCTGCCGCTTCATCGCCGCCACCACCTTGCCGCCCACCACGAAGCAGCGCAGGTCCGCGCCCTTGGCCTCGGCCACGAACTCCTGCACCAGGAACTGCGCGTACAGGCCACGCAGCGCCTCGATCACGCCCCGCGACGCCGACAGCTTTTCAGTCAGCATCACGCCCGCACCCTGGGTGCCTTCGTTGAGCTTGATGACGTGCGGCGGCGGGCCGAGCATCGACAGCAGGTCGGCGGTGTCGTCTGGGTTGTCGCCGAACACCGTGGCCGGCAGGCCGATGCCCTGGGCGGCCAGCATCTGGTGGCTGCGGAGCTTGTCGCGCGCGCGCAGCACGGCGTCGGACGGATTGGGCGTGAACGTGCCCATCAACTCGAACTGCCGCAGTACGGCCGAGCCATAGCGCGTGATCGACGCACCCACGCGCGGGATGACGGCGTGGTACCCGGCGATCTCGGTGCCCTTGTAGTGCATCTCGAAGCCGTCCGAATCGATGCGCATGTAGCAGCGCAGCGGGTCCAGCACGCGCACGGTGTGGCGACGCTCGCGCGCGGCCTCCACCAGTCGGCGGGTCGAATACAGCTTGGTGTTGCGCGACAGGATCGCGAGCTTCATCGGGGCTTCTTCAGGGAGGGAACGGCGCCGCCGGGCGGGCGGCCGTGGAGGAACGAGCGTGACGGGTCGACAGTGAACGCACCGGCCATCGCGGTGCGGCCAAGCAGCATCGGGAACCGCATACCACGGCGGTCCGACAGGTTGATGTCGACCTCCCGCTCCATGCCGGCCAGGCGCATCGTGGTGCGCAGGAAGACCCGGCGGCTGCGATGGCCGCCCGAGTCGGTCACCTCGCGCTCCTCCAGCACTGGCGCGCTCGACTCGATGGGCGTACCGGTGCCCGGTGCCACCCGGAACCCGACCCACGGCGCGCCCCCTTCGGTGAAACGCCAGTGCGCGTCCACGTGCAAGGCACAACTGCGGGCGCCACTGTCGACCTTTGCGCGGACCCACGGCAGGCCCAGGCCGGGCAGCGCGACCCATTCGCGCCAACCCAGGACGATCCGATCGGGGGGTGCACCCTGCGTCATGCGGCGGTGGCCTGTGTGCGTGGAGCGAGGTTGGGTGGCGCCATGTGCGCACCGGAGCGGAGGCCCAACGAAAACGGCGGCCCGGTCCCGAGGGACGGAGCCGCCGTGCAAGTTGGAGCGGGTGATGGGAATCGAACCCACGCTATCAGCTTGGGAAGCTGAAGTTCTACCATTGAACTACACCCGCGCGACCGGAAGTCTATGCCGGCGCGCCCCTACTGGCAACGCGCCGGCACGGGCCATGGCCGATGTCAGAAGCCGCGGCCGACATTGAGGAACACGCCGACGCTGTCGGTGCCGTTGCGCGCTACCGAACCGGCCAGGCCGGCATCGGCGTCCAGCCCGAACAACGTGGTGCGCGCACCCAGCATCACGGTGCCGTAGTCCTCGTCCAGCTCCAGACCCGGCACCGCGTACGGCGCGGTGCCCGGCATCGACTGCAGCTGCGCGAAGGCCTCCTCGTCGTGATCCTCGAACTCGCGGTCCCACGTCAGGCGCGCGTAGGGCGAGAAGTGCTCGCCCATCTGCAGGGCGAACTGCCAGCCGACGCTGCCGACCAGCGAGTCGATCTCGCGCCGCGGATACGCCAGCGAGGTCGACAGGTCGGCCTGGTCTTCGGACATCGCGTCGATGTCGATGCGCTGCGACACCACAGACACCACCGGGCCGTGGCTGAGCGCGCTGTGGTCGAAGCGCCAGCCGGCATCCAACGCGACCGTCAGGTTGTCGCCGTCGGCCGAGGCACGGTGCACGCGCGTGGCCGGGCCGAGGTCGACGCGGCGCTCGGTGTCGTAGTCGCCCTGGCTGGTGCTGGCCTGCACGCCCACCCAGCCGTTGCCGCCACGCCAGCCGGCGTAGGCACCCAGCGTGGTGTCGTCGAACGAGAACTCGCCGCTCCGCTGGCCCCACTTCAGCGTCTGCGAGCCGGCGCCCAGGAAGCCGCCGACGTGGACGTTGCCGCTGCTCCAACCCAGGCCGGCGAGCAGGCCGGCACCGCCGCCCTCGCCGTCGACCATCGCGCCGGTGCCCTCGTCGAACTTCTGGTAGTCGCCGCGCAGGTCCGCCCACGCGCGCAGGCCCGGCTCGCCCACGGGACCGCCGCGCCACTGCGCCGCGACGCGGTCGCTGCGGGTGCGGCCGGCCAACTGCTGGGCGTGCGGGAGCATCGCCACCTGGCGCGGACCCTCAAGAACCGAGGCGGCGTAGTCGGCAATGATGGTGTGGGCATTGGCGGTGGGGTGCACGGCGTCCGCGAAGGCGTAGTCGTCGGCCGCGGTAGGCGTCACGTACGTGCCCGGGTTGCAGGTCACCGACTGCGCGGTGATCTGCGGCTGGCACGCGGTGCCGGTGATATTGCTGAAACCGAACTCGCCCGGGTTCGCCACGACCTCCTGGAACAGGCTGAAGGTATCGAGCGGGATGACCCGCAGGCCGGCCTGCGCCAAGCCGCCGAACAGCGCGTCGTTGTAGGCCATCGACAGCTGCGTGCCGCCGGCCTGCGCGGCCGGGCCCTGCGCGCGGAAGCCCGGCGTCAGGCCAATATCGGGCACGGTGGGTACCAGCACGTAGCGCGCGCCGGCCGCCTGCAGCGTGCCGATCGCCCCGACCTGCGCGGCCACGGCCTGGCCGATCACCGGCGCCGGGTCGCCACCCGCGCCCGCGGTGCCGATGGCCGCGAACACGTCGTTGGCACCGCCCCATACCGCGTACAGCGCATCGGCGTCGGCCTGCCCGCCGGTGGCGGCGAGATAGCTGGCAACCTGCGTCTGCACCGACGGCACCGGACCCAGCTGACTGGCGGTATCGGTGCCGGTACGTGCGCCGCCGACGGCGTAGTTGCTGCCACCCTGGTTGGCGCTGACTGCGGCCGCGGCATAGAAGTCGGCCAGCTGCTCGGACCACACCAGGCCCGGGTTGGTGGTGAAGCGGCCCAGGATGGCGGCCTGCGGGCCGCCCATCTGCACCAGCACCGGCCGGAAGTGGCCGGAGTCGGTGAGGCTGTCGCCGAAGAACACGGTCTGCGAATACGTCTGCGCGAACGCGGGGGCGGCGGCGAGCGCGAGGGCCGCGGCCAGCGCGGTGCGAACGGGTCGGTTCATGGATCGTCCTTGCGATGAGCGATGGGAGAAGTCGGTCCGGCGGGCATACGCCCGCGGATGGCGCGCATCGAACCACGCCCGGCGCATGCGGACAAGGCGCACCGCCGCATGCGGCGACTGGCACCAGCGGGCCTGCACCGGGACAATACGGGCATGGACATCACGCTCAATGGCGAAGCCCGCACACTGGACACCGCGTCCACCATCGCCGCCCTGCTTGAGAACGAAGGCTTGGCGCAGCGCCGCGTCGCGGTGGAGGTCAACGGCGAAATCGTCCCGCGCGGCCGACACGGTGACCACCGCCTGGCCAATGGCGATCGGGTGGAGATCGTGCACGCACTGGGTGGCGGTTGAGGCGCGGGACACCCGCCGGCCCCGCGACGTCATCCCTCGCTGCGCCCTAGGGGACAATGTCGGAGATGGCCGCAGCCCACGCGCCACATCGCGATGCGATAATGCCGCGATGACCACGCCCCACACTTCCGAACCGCTCGTCATCGCCGGCAAGCCCTACGCCTCGCGCCTGCTCACCGGCACCGGCAAGTTCAAGGACCTGGACGAAACCCGCCGCGCCACCGAGGCCGCCGGCGCCGAGATCGTCACCGTCGCCATCCGCCGCACGAACATCGGCCAGAACCCGGGCGAGCCCAACCTGCTCGACGTGCTGCCGCCGGCCCGCTTCACCATCCTGCCCAACACCGCCGGCTGCTACACCGCCGACGATGCCGTGCGCACCTGCCGCCTGGCACGCGAACTGCTCGACGGCCATACGCTGGTCAAGCTCGAAGTGCTCGGCGACCAGAAAACGCTGTTTCCCGACGTCGTCGCCACCCTCGCCGCGGCCGAAACGCTGGTGAAGGACGGCTTCGACGTGATGGTCTACACCTCCGACGACCCGATCCTGGCCAAGCGGCTGGAGGAGATCGGCTGCGTGGCGGTCATGCCGCTGGCCGCGCCAATCGGCTCGGGGCTGGGCGTGCAGAACAAGTACAACCTGATCGAGATCGTCGAGAACGCCAAGGTGCCGATCATCGTCGACGCCGGCGTGGGCACCGCGTCCGATGCCGCCATCGCGATGGAGCTGGGCTGCGATGGCGTGCTGATGAACACCGCCATTGCCGGGGCGAAGGACCCGGTGCTGATGGCGCATGCGATGAAGCTGGCGGTCGAGGCCGGTCGCGCGGCGTTCAAGGCCGGCCGCATCCCGCGCAAGCGCTATGCGAGTGCGTCCAGCCCGGTCGATGGGCTGATCGGCTGACAGGCTGGCTTCCACGATGAGCGACGACGCCACAGACGATTCCAGGCCGGGCAAGGCGCCGCCCAAGCCCTTCACCGTCACCGAAGGCCACCGCCAGGTGCGCAGCTTCGTGTTGCGGCAGGGCCGGTTCACGCCGGCGCAGCAGCGCGCGTTCGACGAGCAGTGGCCGCGGTTCGGGCTGGACTACGCCGGCAAGCCGCGCGACTTCGACGCCGCCTTCGGCCGCAGCGCGCCGCGCATCGTCGAGATCGGGTTCGGCAACGGCGAGGCGCTGCGGTATTCGGCCGCGCGCGACCCCGCGCGCGACCACGTCGGCATCGAAGTGCATGCGCCCGGGGTCGGCCGTCTCCTCAACGCGCTGGCCGACGACGATGCGCGCAACGTGCGGGTGTTCCACCACGATGCGGTCGAGGTGCTGACAAACGAGGTCGCCGACGGCAGCCTCGACGAGATCCGCATCTACTTCCCCGACCCCTGGCACAAGAAGCGCCACCACAA
>MIDV01000101.1:26270-43866 GCA_001830245.1 Lysobacterales bacterium RIFOXYA1_FULL_69_10
CACGCGGCGCGGTGCCGAGGCCGGACTGGCGCCCGCAGACGCACTTCGAGACCCGCGGCCAGAAGCTCGGCCACGGCGTATGGGACCTGCTGTACGACAGGGTCTAGGACCGGGAGCCGGGAGCTGGTGAGGAGCAGGTACGCCGTTTCGATCCGCACGATGCCGGCCTCCGGCGTCCGCCCGTCGACCCCGTGCCAGCCCATGCGCGCCGCGGACGCCGCCCCGCCGCCTCGCCCAGCCACCGCGCTGCACGCCCGGCCACCGGCCCACTGATGGACACGGCGCTCGCGCTCACCACCGACATGAAGCTGGTCCTCGGACTGGTCGGCTTCACGATGGTGATGTTCCTGTTCGAGCGCATCCGCGCCGACGTGGTCGCGCTGGTGGTGCTGGTGCTGCTGGGCCTGTCGGGGCTGGTCGCGCCGGAGGAAATCTTCAACGGCTTCTCGTCCAACGCGGTGATGAGCATCATCGCCACGATGATCCTGGGCGCGGGCCTGGACCGTACCGGCGCGCTCAACCGCCTGGCCGGCTGGCTGCTGCGGCGCGCGCACGGCATCGAACAGCGCCTGATGCTGCTGACCGGCGCGGTCGCGGGCCTCAATTCCTCCTTCATGCAGAACCCGGCGGTGATGGCGCTGTACCTGCCGGTCGCCTCGCGGTTGTCCTCGCGCACCGGCCTGTCGCTGCCGCGGCTGCTGCTGCCGATTGCCGCGGCGATCGTCATGGGCGGCGGGCTGACGATGGTCGGCAACTCGCCGCTGATCCTCCTCAACGACCTGCTGCTGGCGGCCAACAGCAACCTGCCCTCCGGCGCGGCCACCCTGGAGCCGCTGAGCATGTTCGCGCCGCTGCCCATCGGCCTGGCGCTGCTGGGTGCGTCGCTGGCGTACTTCCACTTCTTCGGCAAGAAGCTCGAGCGCGACGACGGCAAGGGCGCCACCCCGGCACGCACGCAGAGCTACTTCGCCAACGCCTACGGGATCGAAGGCGATGTCTACGAGCTGACGGTCACCGCCGACAGCCCGCTGGTGGGCATGTCGCTGGGCGAGGCCGAGGCGCTGCACGGCGCGCCGCTGCTGCTGGCGCTCAAGAGCAACAACGAGTCGCGCCTGGCGCCGCCGGCCGACACCCGCATCTGGGTCGGCAGCGTGCTGGGCGTGATGGGCGGCAAGCAGCAGGTTGGCGACTTCGCGCAGAACCACTTCCTGCGCATGACCTCGCGGCTGCGCAACTTCGGCGACCTGTTCAATCCCAGCCGAGCCGGCATTTCCGAGGCGGTGATCCCGCCCACCTCCAACTTCATCGGCAAGACCGGCCGCGAGCTGGAACTGCGCAAGCAATTGGGCGTCAGCCTGCTGGCGATCAACCGCGACAAGTCGGTGATGCGCGAGAACGTGCGCGACGTGCCGCTGCGCGCGGGCGACATGCTGGTGCTGCACAGCATCTGGACCGACCTGGCGCGCGCGGCCGCCGGCAAGAACCTGGTCGTCGTCACCGACTACCCCAAGGGCGAGCAGCGCCCGCACAAGCTGAAGATCGCGCTGGGCATCTTCGCCGTCGCGATGCTGTTGGCGCTGTCCTCGCGCCTGCCGGTTTCGATCGCGCTGATGACCGGCGTGGCCGGCATGCTGGTGGCCGGCGTCATCCACATCGACGAGGCGTATTCGGCGATCAACTGGAAGACGGTATTCCTGATGGCCTGCCTGATCCCGCTGGGCTGGGCGATGGACTCCTCCGGCGCCGCGGCCTGGGTGGCCGGCCACAGCATCGAGCAGTTGCCCGAAGGCACGCCGATCTGGCTGCTGGAAGTCGCGCTTGGCCTGCTGACCACGCTGTTCTCGCTGGTGATCAGCCACGTCGGCGCGACCATCGTGATGGTGCCGCTGGCGGTCAACCTGGCGCTGGCCGCGGGCGGCGACCCGACGGCGTTCGCGCTGATCGTCGCGCTCTCGGCGTCCAACAACTTCATGACCGCGTCCAACCCGGTGATCTCGATGATCAGCGGCCCGGCGGGTTACTCGGGCAAGGAGCTGTGGCGCATCGGCGGGCCGCTGTCGCTGATCTACACGGTGGTCGCCGTGGGCATGGTCAACCTGATGTTCTGGGTCGACCTGTTCTGACGTATCCGTTCCTGCCGCCCCGCGGTACTGCGAAGCGGTGGCGTCATTCCACCCGAAACAAGGAGGTTCCGTGGACATCCTGCTCTTCGCCATCTATTCGGCGTTCTGCTTCTGGGTCGTTTTCCTGGAAGGCGCCCACGTGCTGGAAGGCTGGAAGTCGCTGTTCCTGGTCGACCATTTCGCCGCATCACTGACCGCGCAGGAACTGAAGTTCTACGTGGTCATCTCGTGGCTGGGCGCGCTTGCGATCTTTCTTTTCACCGCGTTGGGCGGCACCTGAAACACCCACCGGCGTTGCGCCCAGGCTACTTCGCAGCTGCCAGCCACACCGCGCCCTCGCGCACGTCCACCGGCACCGGGCGCAACGCCTCGCCCCGGCACGGTCCGGCCACGCACACGCCATCGCTCAGCTGGAAACTCGCGCCATGGGCTGCGCACACCAGCAGGCCCTCGCGGCTCTTGAGGAACTGGCCGGGCGCCCAGTCCAGGCGGCGGCCGGCATGCGGGCAAATGTTGAGCCAGGCGCGCACGGCGTCGCCGTCGCGACACAGCACCAGCGACTCGGCATCGCCCTCGATCACGGCTTCCACTTCGGCGAACGCCCCGTCGGGCAGCCGATCGAGCGCGACCAGCGGACCGCGAGCCGCAGCACCTTCACCTCGATTTAACGAATCCATTACAACCTCGCTGGCCGGCATCGCGATACTCGGTCCCCCGCTGGATTGTAGACACGCCGCACGACATGTTCGCCCACGCCTTCCGCTTCGACCACGCCCAGTTCCAATCGCGCGTCCGCCACGCCTTCGAGCCGCGCAAGCCGCGCCACCCGTTGGTGCGCATCGCGTTCGGCCTGGTGGGATTGGCGTTGCTGGTGGTGATGGTGGTGTTCGGCGTCGTCGTCGGCACGGCGATGGTCGCCGCAGGCCTGCTTTACAAGCTGTGGCGCAGCCGCGGCACGCCGGTGGCACGCGATGCCAATCGGCACGTCGTCGATGGCGAGTACCGCGTGGTCGACCGTGCCGCGCTGGACGACCGCCGCGCCGCGCGCGGCTGACCGTACTTCCTGTACCGCCGGCCACGCCGGCACGCACCCACATTGCCGGCTACGCCGGCGCACCCATTCGAGGAGCTTCCATGGCCGACGTCATCCCGGCGCCGACGCCCGTGCGCATTCCCGTGCGCGGCGGCGGGCATTTCCCCGTCCGGCGCGTGTACTGCGTGGGCCGCAACTTCGCCGACCACGCCCGGGAAATGGGCGCCACGGCGCCGGCCAGCAAGGACGAGCGCGGCCAACCCGTGTTCTTCCTCAAGCCGGCCGACGCGGTGGTGCCGGGGGGCGACGTGCCCTACCCGCCCGGCACGCAGGACCTGCACCACGAGGTCGAACTCGTCGTCGCGCTAGGCCGGGACGCGCCGCCCGGCGTGCTCGATGCGAAGGTCGCCGCGCCGCTGGTGTACGCCTACGGCATCGGTCTGGACCTGACCCGCCGCGACCTGCAGGCCGCCGCCAAGGCCAAGGGCCTGCCGTGGGACACCGGCAAGGCGTTCGACAACGCCGCTCCGGTCAGCGAACTGGTGCCCGTCGCCGAGGTGGGCGACCTGGCGCAACGCACGCTGACGCTGCACGTCAACGGCGAGCGTCGCCAGCATGGCGCGTTCGCCGACCTCATCTGGGACGTGCCGGAGATCCTGCACGAACTCTCGCGCCTGTATGCACTGCGCGCCGGCGACCTGGTGTTCATGGGCACGCCGGCTGGCGTAGGACCGCTGCAGCCGGGCGATGCGTTCGTCGCGTCGCTGGATGGCGTGGTGGAGTTGCGCGGGCAGATCACCGGCTAGTCGCCCGCCCCTTTTTTTGCCGACGTTCTGCGCGGGCGGGTTGCACCCTTGTGCCGCCACCGGGGCTATCCAAGGACCTGTCTGGCTGGTTTGGACACGCGATCCGTGCTGGAAGACGCCGTCCATGGATGTCCGGCTCCGCAGAAGTGAAGCGCGAGCCCGCCCTCGCGGGAATGAGGGCTCGATGCCGCGTCTCGCGAGCCTGAGCTCTGCACGAATTTGCAGCGGTACGGCCAGCCATGTCGCCGCAGCCAGGACCCGGCGCTATAGTCCGCCCCAGTCCACGGCAGGAGGCACAGCATGAGCATGGTCGACGAGTTCAAGGCGTTCATCGCGCGCGGCAACGTGCTGGACCTGGCGGTCGCGGTCGTGATCGGTGCGGCGTTCGGCAAGATCGTCACCGCGCTGGTGGACGGCATCATCATGCCGGTCGTCGGCATGGCGATGGGCGGCGTGGACTTCTCGCAACTGTTCATCGCGCTGGACGGCAACGACTACGCGACGCTGGCCGCCGCCCAGGAAGCCGCCGCGCCGGTGATCACCTACGGCGCATTCATCCAGACCATCATCGATTTCGTCCTGATCGCGTTCGTGATCTTCCTGATCGTGCGCAGCTACAACCGCATGCGGCCGCCCAAGGCCGACACGCCGGCGCCGCCGAGCGAGGACATCCTGCTGCTGCGCGAGATCCGCGACTCACTGAAACAGCGCGAACAGCGCACGCCATAACCGGGCGCCCGCCGCGTGACTTGAGGCACGCCAAGACGAAGCCGCGAGTTGCTACCCTCGCGGCTTCGTCTTTTCCAGGCTTGGAGTCACGCATGCGTGCACCGTTGTGGGCAACCGCCGCCACCTTGTTGATCGCCCTGCAGCCGGCCCGGGTGCCCGCGCAGGACACGTCCGTGACGCGGATCCCCGACGAAGCGCTGGCCGTGGCACCGCAGCTGCGCGAGGCCGCGCTGGCCAGCCGGCTGGGCTATGAGGTCACCGAGTCGCTGACCACCGAGGTCGGCCCGCGCATGGCCGGCAGCGAGGCCGATGCGCGCGCGGTGAAGTGGGCCGAGGCGAAGTTCCGCGAGCTGGGGTTCGACAAGGTCTGGCTGGAACCGGTGACGTTCCCCAAGTGGATCCGGCGCAGCGAGTCCGCCCGGGTGCTGGGGGACAACGCGCAGCCGCTGACGTTGACGGCCCTGGGCGGCAGCCCGGGCGGCACCGTCGAGGGCGAGGTCGTGCGCTTTGCCGACCTGGCCGCGCTGGAAGCCGCGCCCGCCGGGTCGCTGGCCGGCAAGATCGCCTTCGTCGACTACGAAATGAAGCGCGCCCGCGACGGCAGCGGCTACGGCCCCGGCTCGCGCGTGCGCAGCGCCGGCCCGTCCGCGGCCATCCGCGCCGGCGCGGCCGGTTTCCTGATGCGCTCGGCCGGCACGGACTCGCACCGCCAGCCGCACACCGGCATCACCCGCTTCGACGAAGGCCTGACCCCGATCCCGTCGGCCGCGCTGTCGGTGCCGGATGCACAGCAGCTCAGCCGCCTGCTGGCGCTCGGCCCGCAACGCGTGCACATGGCGCTGGACTGCGGTTGGGACGGCGAGGCGACCTCCCACAACGTGATCGGCGAGATCACCGGTTCGGAAACGCCGGACGAAGTCGTGCTGATCGGCGCCCACCTGGATTCGTGGGACCTGGGCACCGGCGCGGTGGACGATGCCGCCGGCGTGGGCATCACGATGGCCGCCGCGAAGCTGATCGGCGACCTGCCCCGCCACCCGGCGCGCAGCATCCGCGTGGTCGCCTTCGCCAACGAGGAGCAGGGCCTGCTGGGCGGTCGCGCGTACGCCGACGAGCACGCCGCCGATCTCACCCGCCACGTCATCGCCGCCGAGAGCGATTTCGGCGCTGGTCGGATCTACGCCTTCGCCACCGGCGCGCCGGAATCCGCACGCGCGGCCGAAATACAGATCGCCGCCGCACTGGCGCCGCTGGGCATCGAGCACGCCCCCGGCAAGGGCGGCCCCGGCCCGGACCTGATCCCGTTCGCGCAGCGCGGCATGGCCTGGGCGTGGCTGGCGCAGGACGGCACCGACTACTTCGACCTGCACCACACGCCGGACGACACCTTCGACAAGATCGACCCGGACGCGGTGGCGCAGAACGTCGCCGCCTACGCCGTGTTCGCGTACCTGGCCGCGTCTGCCGAGGGCGGCTTCGGCAGTGCGCCCAAGCCGGCCGTGGAGTAACGGCACACCGCATCGCGGGCGGGCGTCCAGGCGCCCCGCCCCGCGGGTAAGCTGATCCCATGGTCCAGCGTTACGACGATTACGGCGACATCGCGGTCGACCCGGTTACCGGGCTCTACCGCCTGGGTGCCAACGGGCCCAGCCTGTCCACGGCGATTGCCGCGGCTGGCGCGACCAAGCGCCGGATCGCGCTGCTGCACATCGACGTGGACATGTTCCGCTCGATCAACACCAACATGGGCGAGCAGATCGGCGACCAGGCGCTGGCCGCCATCGCCCAGCGCCTGCGCAAGGCGATGCCGCGCGATGGCTGGCTGTGGCGGCTGGGCAGCGACGAGTTCGTCATGGGCATCGGCTACCGCCCGGGCGAGCTCGACGGCGCCGGGCTGGCCGAGCTGCTGCGCGACGCGTTCGAGACGCCGCTGTCGATCCCGCCCTACACACTGCCGATGACGCTTTCCATCGGCATCGCGATCTTCCCCGACCACGCGCAGAACGCGGCCTCGTTGCTGGCCAAGGCCGAAGAGGCGCTGCGCCAGGTCAAGGAGGAAGGCCTCAACAGCATCGGCCTGTACACCGCCATGCCCGAGCGGCCGGCCGGCAACGAGGGTTTCGCCGAACGCTTCGTCGAGGCGCTCGACAACAGCGAGCTCAAGCTGTTCTACCAGCCGCTGATCAATGCCCACGACGGCGGCCTGTGCGGGTTCGGCGCGCTGCTGCGCTGGGACACCGCCGGCCACGGGCTGCTGCGGCCGAGCCGCTTCCTGGAAACGGTCGAACGCGTCGGCCTGTCGGCGCGGCTGGGCATCTGGGTCGCCGAATCGGCGGTCTCGCAGGTCGCGCGCTGGCGCGCGCAGGGACTGGACTACCTGTCGATCTCGGTGCACCTGTCGGGCGCGCTGCTGGCGCAGCCCGATTGCGTGGACCGCATCGGCGAGCTGCTGCACGGCTTCGACCTGCCCGGCGATGCGCTCGAGTTCGAAGTCTCCGAAAGCGTGCTGGCGATGGACGCGCACCAGGTCTACGACACGCTCGTGGGCCTGCGCGGACTCGGCTCGACCCTCACCGTGCAGGACTTCGGCCTGGGCGGCCTGAGCTTCGCGGCGCTGGCGCAGTACCCGCTGGACCGGCTGAAGATCGACCGCAGCTTCATCCGAAATGTCGCCAGCGACCCGCGCAGCGCCGCCATCGTGCGCGGCATCATCGCGATGGGCCACCAGCTGGGCATGAAGGTCACGGCCAAGGGCGTGGAAAGCGAGGCCGAACTCGGCTTCCTGCGCCGCAGCCACTGCGACTTCTTCCAGGGCTACCTCTTCAGCCAGCCGCTGCCGGCCGAGGACATGGGCGACCTGGTGCGCAAGCGCTTCCTGCTACCGGGCGCGTTCGCCGCCACGCGCCCCGAGCGCACGCTGCTGCTGCTGGACGACGAGGAGAACGTGTTGCGCTCGCTGGTGCGGCTGTTCCGCCGCGACGGCTACAACATCCTCACCGCCAACAGCGTCAGCGAGGCGTTCGACCTGCTGGCCAGCAACAGCGCCCAGGTGATCGTGTCCGACCAGCGCATGGCCGACATGAGCGGCACCGAGTTCCTGGCCCGCGTGCGCGACCTGTACCCGGACACCATCCGCATGGTGCTGTCGGGCTACACCGACCTGGCCACCATTACCGAGGCCATCAACCACGGCGCGATCTACCGCTTCCTCACCAAGCCGTGGAACGACGACGAGTTGCGCGAGCATATCCAGGCCGCGTTCCGGACATGGGAGCGCCGAGCCGCGGGCGAAGCGGTGTACTGACCGAAGTCATGCCGTTGCAGGAGCGGCTTCAGCCGCGAACAGATCTTCAAGCACGAGTGTAGGAGCGACGTAAGTCGCGACCCGCGCAGGTATCCGGAGCTGCGCGGTCGCGATTTACGTCGCTCCTACAGGAGGCCGGATGCGTGATCGCGGCTGAAGCCGCTCCTACAGGGCCGGGGACGCGGGAATCGCATCGCCCGCCGGCTGCCGCACCGGTAGCACCACGCGGAACGTGCTGCCCGCGCCGGGGCGGCTGCTGAGCTCGATGCGGCCGTGGTGCTTGGCGACGATGCGGTAGGCGATCGCCAGCCCCAGGCCGGTGCCGCGGCCGATCGGCTTGGTCGTATAGAACGGGTCGAAGATGCGCGCCTGCACGTCCTCGGGGATGCCGCAGCCGCTGTCGGCCACGCTCACCCACGCCTCGTCGCCATCCACGCCGGTGGCCAGCAGGATGGTGCCGCGGTCCTCGATCGCCTGGCCGGCATTGATCAGCAGGTTCATGAAGACCTGGTTGATCTCCGAGAGGTGGCATTCCACCGGCGGCAGTTCGCCGTAGTGCTTCTCCACGCGCACCTTGTACTTGAGGTCGTTCCACACGATGTTGAGCGTGGACTCCAGCCCCTTGAGCAGGTCGGACGGGCGCATCGGCTCGTTGCGACCGACGTGCGAGAACTCCTTGAGGTCCTGCACGATCTTGGTCACGCGCTCGATGCCCTCGCGCGACTCCTCCAGCAGCTGCGGCAGGTCGCCGGTGATGAAATCCAGATCCAGGCGCTCGCGCATTGCCTGCATCGGAGCGCGGCTGGCCGCCGGGTCCGGCGACTCCAGCGCCGCCTGGTAAGCCTCCACCAGCGCGAACAGCGAACCGACGTACTCCTGCAGCGTGCCCAGGTTGGAATGCACGTAGCCGATGGGGTTGTTGATCTCGTGCGCGACGCCGGCCGCCAGCTGGCCGATCGACGCCATTTTCTCGGACTGCAGCAGTTGCTCCTGCGCACCGGCCAAACGGCTGTAGGTGCGCTGCAGCTCGTCGTGGCGGCGCTGCAGTTCGCTCTCGCGCGCGGCCCGGGCGGTCACGTCGCTCATCACCACGTACCGCCGCCACGGCTGGCCCGGGACGCTGCTGAACACCTTGACCTCGAGCACGCGCGAGGCATCGCGCGTCTCGATCTCGCCGATCCAGCGGCCCTCGTGGCCGGCGACCTCCCACGCCACGTCCGGCACGCAGGCCAGCAGGCGCGCGGGGTCGGGATCGGGGGTGTCGGGGTGGAGCAGCGAGGCCAGCTCGCCTGCGCTCTGGTTGCTGTGGGTCAGCCCGCCATCGGGCGCGACCAGCAGCACCGCCGTGTCGGCCACGTCCAGCGCCCAGAGCATGTCATCGCTCCAGGCGGCGCGGTCGGCAGGGGGGGTGTTCGAGGTGGGAAGCGGAGTCCGGGGGTCGTTCATCCGATACCGAGGCAGCGTGCCTGCGGGCGGGCGCCCGCATGTCCAGCGGCATCGTACACGCCGGTGGACTCCACGCGGCCCAGGTGTCGCAAGGCCCAGCTCACTTCACGCCGGCGCCGCGAGAGCAGCACGCTGTTGGCGCGGTTGAGTTCGCTCAGCATCGCCACGCGGTCGCTGGCGTGGCCGTGCAGCGGTTGCGATTCGACCCGGCGCAGGGCCACCAGCTTGGCCTGGGTCGAGTTGAGCAGTGCATCGACGTCGTGCTCCAGCAGCGCGCGGCGTTCGGCCTGCAGCGCGTGCTCCAGGCTGTCCAGGGCATCGGCCACCACCGCCGGGTGCACCGCTTCGGGGTGCGGCGACACGGCGGAGGTGGACACGACTGAACGGTTCATGGCGGCCTGGTGCATGGGGGCACTCACTGGGTCAGGGCGTTCTCGAGGTCCAGCATCCGGGTGGCGATCTGCTGGGGATCCACGCGGTAGTTGCCATCGGCAATCGCTGCGCGGATCTCGTTGACGCGGGCGACGTCCAGCCCGGCCGGGGCCGAGCCCAGCTCACGCTGCAGCGCCTGCAGGCCGGCCGCTTCGCCGGTCAGCTTCATGTTGTCGGCCGCGGTCGGCGCCGTTACCGGCTTCGTGCGGTCTTCGCCCGCGCGCTGCGCCGGCCCGGTCGTTGCCAGGTCCGCCGGCCGCGAGGGAGGCAGTCCGCCATCGATCTTGTGGGTCATTTCACGCTCCTGGTGACTCGGTCGACCACGCTAACGGCCGCCCCACCGGGAACTTTAGAGCAAACATGAATGGCCGCGGCACCGCCGATCGACGGCGGTGGCCTGGCCGATGGCGGCCGTGATCGGGGCGGGGTCATCGCACCTCCACCACCCCGGCCTCGACCACCCGGCCCCGCACCACGCGGCGCGATGCGATGTTTTCCACCGACACCGTGCCGCCTACGCCCGGCTGGCCCAGCACGCGGCCGGCCACGCGCACCTCGACCCCGCCGATTCGCGACAGCAGCACGACCGGGTCGCCGCGCCGCAGCAGCTCGCCAGCGGCCACGTCGTCCCGCGTAAGTGCGTCGCCCGACGCAAAGCCGCGGCGTGCGACCTGGCCGACGAGGTCCGCCGGGTCTGCGAACCCGGGCCCCTGCGCACCTGCCATGTCGCGACGCTGCAGGGTGACGTCGTCGGCCGTGATCGTCTGGCCCGCCTTTACCGAATCCCTGAGCACCGCCACCTCGCGCACGTCGCGCACGCGCACGGGTACGAACATCTGCCACCCCGGTGCATCCGCGCACCGCACCTGCACGCTGCGCCGGCTCACCGGCAGCGCCTGCAGCGGCTGCGTGCACGCGGCCATGCGCAGGCGGCTGTCGACGGTGGCCTCGGCGGTCGACGAGTCCGCGCCGACCGCGGCGAGCGCGGCGTCGCGGATGGTGTCAGGCGGCGTGAAATCGGCCGCGTGCGCGCTGGCGCCCATGGTCGCGGTCACCAGCAGCGCCGTGCATGCGGCCGCGACGATCGATTTCAGCAGGGAGGGGTGCAGTGCCATGCCCGGGCTGGAGGCAAGGCATGTGCCACGCCACGCCCGCTCCTACAAGGGCACATGACGCCTACAGAAACCCCTGGGCCGGCCGACAACGCCTGCATGAGCCGGGACCTCCTTGACCGCATCGACCAACGCACCCGGCTGGCCGGCCACAACCGGCTGGCCCTGCTGCTGTTCCGACTGGGCACGCGTCAGCTTTTTGGCGTGAACGTGTTCAAGGTGCAGGAGGTGATCCCGCGCCCACCGCTGTTCACGCTGCCGCAGCTGCCGCCGGCGTTCCGCGGTGCGGCGGACGTGCGCGGCCGCACGGTGCCGGTGCTGGACCTGGCCCGCGCCATCGGCCATGGCGTGCCGGGCGAGGCGGGTGAGCCGCCGTACCTGGTCGTCACCGAGTTCAACCGCACCGTGCAGGGCTTCCTGGTGTCGGGCGTGGAGCGCATCGTCAACATTGCGGTGGAGGACATCCAGCCACCGCCGGACCTTGGCGGGGATTCCAATTACCTGACCGGCGTGACGCGCCACCACGGCGAGCTGATCCAGCTGGTGGACGTGGAAAGCGTGCTGGCCGAGTCGGCGCCACGCGCCAGCACCGCGGGCCAGATCATGCCGCTGGCGTCGGTCAGTGGCGCGCGCGAGGTCCTGGTGGTCGACGACTCGCGCGTGGCGCGCAACCAGATCCGCCAGGTGCTGGAGCAGTTAGGTCTGACCGCCACCCTGTTGTCGGACGGCCGCCAGGCACTGGAGCACCTGCAGCAACTGGCCGAAAGCGGCCAGCCGCCGCAGCAGCGCTACGCCATGGTCATCTCCGACATCGAGATGCCCGCGATGGACGGCTACACGCTGACGACGGAAATCCGTCGCAACCCGGCGCTGCGCGGGCTTTACGTGCTGCTGCACACGTCGCTGTCGGGCGTGTTCAACCACGCCATGGTCGAGCGCGTGGGCGCCGACGACTTCGTGCCCAAGTACTCCGAGCACGAGCTGGCGCAGCGCATCGCGGCGCGGATCAGCGCGGTGCAGCAGGCGGCTTGAGACTCTTGCTCCCTCCCCTGCGAGGCAGGGGAGGGTTGGGGAGGGGTGCTTTGAAGCCTTCGCCGGCTTGAGCGTCGCTTTCGCGCCGCCACCCCCTCCCAACCTCCCCCTGCAAGCAGGGGGAGGAGCGAAAGCCTCTTCCCTCCGCAGTGGTGACCTCCTAGGAACCTCCGTGGCACGCGCCTTGCCTCACCCCGGGTGAACCCGCACCCCGGAGGCGCGATGACCGAGCCCACTTCCTCGTTTTTGGGCATCCATGGCACGGCACTGGCCCTGCGCGAGCAGCGGTTGCAGCTGCTGGCGACCAACATGGCCAATGCCGACACGCCCGGCTACAAGGCGCAGGACCTGGACTTCAACCGGGCCCTCAACGCCGCCATGGCGCCGACCGCCGGCGTCGACGGGCTGCATGGCGCCGCGCAGGCATCGCGCTTCGAACGAGCCTCCAGCCAGCCCAGCCTGGACGGCAACACCGTCGACGGCGAGCGCGAGCAGGCGACCTTCGCCCAGGCCACGCTCGAATACCGCGCCTCCTTGTCGTTCGTCGAATCCAAGGTGCGGTCGATGCTGACCGCGATCACGGGCCAATGAGAACGCAGCCAATGAGCGCGCGCGCCACCGGGCCTGACTGGAGCCGTCCATGAGCAACCTCCCCATCTTCGACGTCGCCGGTTCGGCGATGAACGCGCAGTCGGTCCGTCTGAGCACCATCGCCAGCAACATGGCCAACGCCGATTCGGTATCCGGCACGCCCGAGGCCACGTTCCGTGCGCTGCAGCCGGTGTTCTCGGCCGAGGCCGTCGGCGCCCGCCCCGAGCTGGCCGGCGTACGCGTCACCGAGGTCACGCAAAGCGAAGCCGCGCCCATTAAGCGTTACGAGCCCGGCCACCCGCTCGCCGACGGCGAGGGCTACGTCTACGCGCCGGACATCGACCCGGTGGCGCAGATGGTCGACATGATCTCGGCCTCGCGCAGCTACCAGGCCAACGTCGAGGTGTTCAACACCGCCAAGGACCTGGCGATGGCGACGCTCAACATGGGCCGCTGAGGCCCATCCACCCGAGGCCAACGCCGATGAGCACGATCACCAGCACCACCAACGAGAACCCCTGGGGTTCGTTCGGCCTGGCCACCAAGCCGCCCGAACGCGACACCTCCATGGGCCAGGCCGATTTCCTGCGGCTGATGACCGAGCAGCTCAAGAACCAGGACCCGCTCAAGCCCCTGGCCAATACCGAATTCCTCGGCCAGCTGGCGCAGTTCTCCACCGTGCAGGGCATCGAGGAGATGCAGGGCGCGATGAGCGCGATGGCCAGCGTGATGGAGTCCGACCAGACCCTGCGCGCCGCCGCCCTGGTGGGACGCGACGCGCTGGTGCAGGTCGACACCGTCGACCTCGCCGCCGGTGCGGGCGTCAACGGCGAGATCGATGCGCCGTCCGCCGGTGCGATCCAGGTCGACATCGTGGATGCCAGCGGCGCCACCGTGCGTCGCATGACCGTCAACGCCGGCGCCGCCGGCAGCACGCCGCTGGCGTGGGACGGCAAGGCGGACGACGGCTCGACCGCACCCGCCGGGCGCTATTCGATCAAGGCCACCGCCGGCAGCGGCGAAGGCAGCGAAGGCCTGGAGGTGCGCATCGCCGCGCGCGTCGACAGCGTCTCGATAGAACCCACGGGCCTGGTCCTCAACCTTTCCGGGCTCGGCAGCCACCCGCTGTCGTCCATCCGCCGCCTCGGCTGACCCCGGCCCGCGCCGCAACTTCACGCACCCCATTCCCCAGGAGCACTCGCCATGAGTTTCCGCATCTCGCTCAGCGGCATGAACGCCGCCAACTCCGACCTCAACGTCACCTCCAACAACATCGCCAACGCCAACACCACCGGCTTCAAGCAGTCGCGCGCGGAGTTCGGCGACGTGTTCCCGGTGTCGGCCTACGGCCTGTCGCGCAACACCATCGGCGCGGGCGTGCGGCTCAACCAGGTCGCCCAGCAGTTCGACCAGGGCAACGTCGAATTCACCGGCAAGGCGCTGGACCTGGCGATCAGCGGACAGGGCTTCTTCACCCTGTCCAACCAGGGCTCGTCGGTGTACTCGCGCGCCGGCAACTTCGGCGCCGACCGTGACGGCTACGTGGTCAATCCGTCCGGCCACCGCCTGCAGGTCTACCTGCCCAACGCGTCTGGCCAGGGCTTCGATACCGGCCGCATGAGCGACCTGCAGCTGGCCACCGGCGATTCGCCGCCGCGCGCCACCGGCGACGTGCAGCTGGGCAGCAACCTGCCGGCCGACGCCGCGCCGCCGACGATCGCGCCGTTCGATTCGGCCGACCCGTCCAGCTACAACCACACCACCTCGCTGACGGTGTACGACTCGCTCGGCGCGCCGCATACGCAGTCGCTGTACTTCGTTAAGACCGCCAACGCCAACGAGTGGCAGGTGCATACCGAGATCGACGGCAACCCCGTGGGCGGCGCCACCACGCTGCAGTACTCCGACACCGGCGCGCTGGCCTCGCCCAACCCCGGCCAGTTCACCCTGCCGGCCTACGACCCGGGCAATGGCGCCGCGCCGCTGGACATCACCGTCGACCTGGGCGACTCCACGCAGTACGGAGAGTCATTCGGCGTGTCCGAACTGGTGCAGGACGGCCATGCCACCGGCCGCCTGACCGGCATCGAGGTGTCGTCGACCGGCGTGGTCAGCGCGCGCTACACCAACGGCGTGTCCAACGCGCTGGGCCAGGTGGCGATGACCAACTTTGCCAACCCGCAGGGCCTGCAGCCGCTGGGCGACAACGGCTGGGCGGAGACGTTCGAGTCCGGCCAGCCGCGCCGCGGCGCCGCCGGAAACTCCGAGTTCGGCCTGGTGCAGGGCGGCGCACTGGAGGCCTCCAACGTCGACCTGACCGCGCAGCTGGTGAACATGATCACCGCGCAGCGCAACTTCCAGGCCAACGCGCAGATGATCTCCACCCAGGACCAGATCACCCAGACCGTCATCAACATCCGCTGATCACCGGACGCGGCGCGGAGCGCCGCCCGGGACCGACAGGTCGCCCTCCTCCCCGGTGCGGCCTGTTTTTTTTCTGCCACGCGGCCGCGGCACGGGTCTTGCCTCAGTCCGTGCAACGCGGCCGCCCCGAAGGCGCCGCACCACGGACCGCGAGGCCGAGATGATCGACAAATCCGTCTACGTTGCCATGACCGGTGCCAGCGCCACGCTGAAGGCGCAGGCCTCGGTGTCGCACAACCTGGCCAACGCCAACACGGTCGGCTTCCAGGCCACGCTCAACGGCACCGCCGCCGCACCCGTGCAGGGGCCGGGGCTGGCCTCGCGCGTTGCCGCCAGCCACGAGACCCTCGGCGTCAGCGCCCGCGCCGGCGCCATCCAGCAGACCGGTGATGCGCTTGATGTCGCGCTCGACGCCGACCGCTGGCTGGCGGTGCAGGCACCCGACGGCGGCACCGCCTACACCCGCAGCGGCGACCTCAGGCTGAGCCCCAACGGCATCCTGACCACGTCCACCGGCCTGCCGGTACTGGGCGCGAACGGGCAACCCGTGGCCATTCCGCCGCACGACTCGCTGCACATCGGCGGCGACGGCACCATCTCGATCGTCCCGCAGGGCGAGCCGCCGGCCAACGTCGCCGAGGCCGGCCGCCTGCAGGTGGTGGCCGCGGCCACGCGCGACCTGGAGCGTGGTGGCGATGGCCTGATGCGCGCGCCCGACGGCGCCCCCCCGCCCGCGCCCGCTGCCGGCAAGGTGCTGACCTCCGGCGCGGTCGAGGCCAGCAACGTCGACTCCACTTCGATGCTGGTGCAGATGATCCAGCTCTCACGCCAGTTCGAGATGCAGGTACGCGTCTTGCAGAGCGGTGAAGAGAACGCCCGCGCCGCGACCTCGCTGATGTCCTCGCGCTGACCGCTCGACTCCCTTTAACGCGCGACGCACTGCAGACACCCGCGCCGCGCCGATGAATTGACACCGTCCCGGAGGACGTCGCCATGACCCAGGCCCTGTGGATCGCCAAGACCGGACTCGATGCGCAGCAGACGCGCATGGCGGTCATCTCCAACAACCTCGCCAACACCAACACCACCGGCTTCAAGCGCGACCGCGCCAGCTTCGAGGACCTGCTGTACCAGACCGTGCGCCAGCCCGGCGGTGCGACCTCCGAGCAGACCCAGCTCCCGACCGGGCTGTCCACCGGCACCGGCGTGCGCGTGGCGGCCACGGCCAAGCAGTTCACCCAGGGCAACCTGTCGCAGACCGGCAACGCGCTGGACGTGGCGATCAACGGCCGCGGCTTCTTCGAGGTGCTGCTGCCCGACGGCAGCTCGGCCTACACCCGCGACGGCAGCTTCCAGATCAACGCCCAGGGCGAGATGGTCACCAACGCCGGCTACCCCGTGCAGCCCGGCCTGCAGCTGCCCGAGGGCGCGCAGAGCATCACCATCGGCGCCGACGGCACCGTCAGCGTGCAGCTGGCCGGTGAGCCCGAGGCGGTGCAGGTCGGCGCGCTGACGCTGGCCGATTTCGTCAACCCCGCCGGCCTCCAGGCCAAGGGCGAGAACCTCTACATCGAAACCGGCGCCAGCGGCCCGGCGCAGCAGGGCGCACCCGGCACCGCCGGCGCCGGCCTGCTGGTGCAGGGCGCGCTGGAAAGCAGCAACGTCAACGTGGTCGAGGAGCTGGTGTCGATGATCGAAACCCAGCGCGCCTACGAGACCAACGCCAAGGCGATCTCGACGACCGACAACATGCTCGGCTTCCTCAACCAGAACCTGTGAGCGGGTGAATGACGATGCAACTTGAAGCTGCCACCCGGTCTCCCGAAACCCCCACCTCCGTCATTCCCGCGCAGGCGGGAATCCAGCGACTTTGCTCTCCGTCTTCAATGTCGCAATCTCGGCAGATGCTGTCTCACACGACAATGGATTCCCGCCTTCGCGGGAATGACGGCATCAAGGCCACGAGCGATCTCGCGGTGCGCCTCACCCGCACCATCACCTTCGCAGGCCTGGCACTGGCCCTCACCGGCTGCGCCACCGTCATGGGCGACGTCCGCCCGTTCGACCGCATCGCGCCTTCGCCCTACGACACGCATCCGGCGATGGCCGCGCAGGCGCATCCGCAGGCGGCCCATCCCGCAGCCGCCATGCCGGTCGTACCCGCGTACACCGCCGCGGCCAGCGGTGGCGGCTCGATCTACGCCAGCGCCGCCGGCGGTGGCAACCGTGGGCTGCGGCTGTACCAGGACAACAAGGCGCGCGAGGTCGGCGATCTGCTGACCATCGAACTGGTCGAACGCACCGCATCGCGCTCGGTCGCGCAGACCTCCGTCACCAAGGACGCCGGCATCGCCATGGGCGCGCCGGTCATTGCCGGCGTGCCGATCACCTACAACGGCCAGTCGATCCTTGAAGCCGAGGTCGAGGGCAGCCGCGACTTCGCCGGCGTCGGCAACTCCACCCAGGCCAACCAGCTCGACGGCGACATCACCGTGACCGTCGTGCGCAACCTGGGCAACGGCAACCTGCTGGTCAGCGGCGAAAAGATGATGCGCCTGAACCAG
>MIDV01000102.1 GCA_001830245.1 Lysobacterales bacterium RIFOXYA1_FULL_69_10
TGCCACCGCAACGAGCCCTCCGGTGCGCTCCACGGCATCCTGCGCGTGCGCGGCTTCACCCAGGACGACGGCCACATCTTCTGCACCGAGGAGCAGGTCGAGGCCGAAGTCACCGCCTTCCACCGCCAGGCGATGCAGGTCTATTCGGATTTCGGCTTCACCGACATCCAGCTCAAGATCGCCCTGCGACCCGAACCGCGGCTGGGCGACGACGCTACCTGGGACAAGGCCGAGGAGGCGCTTCGCGCCGCCCTGCGGGCCGCGGGCGTCGAATGGCAGGAGCTGCCGGGCGAGGGCGCGTTCTACGGCCCCAAGATCGAATACCACCTCAAGGACGCCATCGGCCGCACGTGGCAGCTGGGCACCATGCAGGTCGACTTTATGATGCCGGGCCGTCTGGGCGCCGAGTACGTGGACGAGAACAGCCAGCGCCGACACCCGGTGATGCTGCACCGGGCCATCGTCGGGTCGATGGAGCGTTTCATCGGCATCCTGATCGAGCACCACGCCGGCCAGTTGCCGCCCTGGCTGGCCCCGGTCCAGGCGGTGGTGATGAATATCACCGACGCCCAGGCCGACTACGTCGGCGACGTGCAGAAATCCCTTGCAAATCAAGGGCTACGGATCGAGGCCGATTTGCGGAACGAGAAGATCGGCCGTAAGATCCGCGAGCACACGCTTCAGCGCGTGCCTTACCTGCTGGTGGTCGGCGACCGCGAGCGGGATAATGGGCAGGTCGCCGTACGCACGCGGGGAGGGGAGGATCTGGGGACGATGACCGTCGCCGAGTTCGCCTCGCGTTTACACGACGAGCACGTGCGTTGATCCATTTTCAGCGGCCCGCGTAGTCCGCGAACCGCACCAGTACAAGCCCGGCCACCACCCGTGGCCGGTTTCGATCCACACCGGAGATTGCAACATCAGTACCCCCGACAAGCGGAACCGCAAGAACCAGGAGATCCGCGTGCCCCGCGTGCGCGTGATCGGCAGCGATGGCGAGATGGTCGGCGTGTTGACGCGCGACGAAGCGCTGGCGCTCGCCCAGGAAGAAGGGCTCGACCTGGTCGAAATCCAGCCGCACGGCGACCCGCCGGTCTGCCGCGTCATGGACTTCGGCAAGTTCAATTTCGACCTGCAGAAGAAGGCCAACGCGGCCAAGAAGAAGCAGAAGCAGGTCGAGATCAAGGAGATCAAGTTCCGCCCGGTGACCGACGAGGGCGACTACCAGATCAAGCTGCGCAACATGCGCCGCTTCCTTGAGGAAGGCGACAAGGTCAAGGTCAACATCCGCTTCCGTGGCCGCGAGATGAGCCACCAGGAGCTGGGCCGCGAGATGGCCGCACGCATCGAGGCGGACCTGGGCGAGGACATCGTCATCGAGTCGCGCCCGCGCCTGGAAGGCCGGCAGATGGTCATGATGATCGCGCCGAAGAAGAAGACCTGAGCGGCCGGAAGCCGCCCAACCGGTCCGGGACGAGCCCGGCCACCGTCGAAGGCGCCTGCGGGCGCCTTCGTTGTTCCGGCGGTCCGGACCGGGGCTGGAACCGCATGATTTGCAAGGGAAAGCCCGCGCTGCCATAATGCGCGGCCCGGTTCGCCGGGACGCTGTACGCACCATCAGGACCGGTCGATTGATGCCTTCTGGATCAACGACTTACAAGCCGGCAGGGCAGGACGGAAAGAGTGGCGATGCCACCGCCCCCGCCAGTGACGAAACCTCCGAAAGGACATCGCAATGCCCAAGATCAAGACCCATCGGGGCGCGGCCAAGCGCTTCCGGAAGACCGCTTCCGGCAAGTACAAGTGCGGCCACGCCAACCGGAGCCACATCCTCACCAAGAAGGCGACCAAGCGGAAGCGCAACCTGCGGCAGACGAACCATGTTCGTGCCGAGGACGCGGGCCGTCTGGACCGCATGCTTCCGTATTTGTGAGGAGACTGAGCAATGGCACGAGTTAAACGTGGTGTACAGGCGCGTCGCCGCCACAAGAAAATCCTGAAGCAGGCCAAGGGCTACTACCACGCCCGCCGCAAGGTCTTCCGCGTCGCCAAGCAGGCGGTGACGAAGGCCCTGCAGTACGCCTACATCGGCCGCAAGCAGAAGAAGCGCAATTTCCGTTCGCTTTGGATCGCCCGCATCAACGCGGCGTCCCGCGCCAACGGCATCAGCTACAGCCGCTTCATGAACGGCCTGATGAAGGCCGGCATCACCCTTGACCGCAAGGTGCTGGCGGACATCGCCGTGCACGACGCAGCCGGTTTTACCGCGCTGACCGAGAAGGCCAAGGGCGCGCTCGCAGCGTAAGGTGTCGCGCCGCGATGCACCGGTTGCCGGTGCGCGCGGTCGGACAACTGAAGTACACGCATGGGGAAGGGCGCAAGTCCTTCCCCATGTTTCGTTTTGGGGCGGCGGACGGTTGGTGTCTGCGGCCGAATCGATCGATGTGGTTGCCCCGTGTCCGTCATTCCCGCGAAGGCGGGAATCCAGGGACGTTGCCTTTGGCAAGATGTCCGGGACAGCAACCACGTCACTGGATCCCCGCCTTCGCGGGGATGACGGAACGGTGGGGTCCGGACAGAAATGAGTGATATCGAAATCCTGACGCAGCAGGCCCTGGCCGACATCGCCGCGGCCGACTCGCCGCAGACGGTTGAGGGGCTGCGCGTGGCGCTGCTGGGCAAGTCCGGTTCGGTCACTGCGCAGCTCAAGCAGCTGGGCACACTGCCGGCCGAACAGCGCAAGGCCGCCGGCGAGGCGATCAACCGGGCACGCGATGCACTGGGCACGGCGCTGGCAGAACGCAAGTCCGCGCTCGATGATGCCGCGCTCGATGCGCGCCTGGCGTCCGAAACCATCGACGTGACGTTACCGGGCATCGACGGTGCGCGCGGCGGGCTGCACCCGGTCAGCCGCACGCTCGAGCGCATCGCCGACATCTTCGGCCGCCTCGGTTTCGAACTGTCGGACGGTCCCGAGATCGAGGACGACTGGCACAACTTCGAGGCGCTCAACTTCCCGCCGCACCACCCGGCGCGTGCGATGCACGACACCTTCTACTTCGACGACGGGCGTTTGTTGCGCACCCACACCTCCGGCGTGCAGGTGCGCTACATGCAGGACCTGCTGGCGCGCGGCGGCACGCCGCCGCTGCGGATGATCGCCGCCGGCAAGGTCTACCGCAGCGACAGCGACCAGACCCACACGCCGATGTTCCACCAGGTCGAAGGCCTGCTGGTCGACGAGCACGCGAGCTTCGCCGACCTCAAGGGCACGCTGGCCGAGTTCGTCCGCGCGTTCTTCGAGCGCGACTTCCAGATGCGCTTCCGCCCGAGCTATTTCCCCTTCACCGAACCCTCGGCCGAGGTCGACATCGCGTGGCAGCAGCCCGACGGCTCCATGCGCTGGCTGGAGGTACTGGGCTGCGGCATGGTCCACCCGAACGTGCTGCGCAACGTCGGCATCGACCCTGAGAAGTACACCGGCTACGCATTCGGTCTGGGTGTCGAGCGCTTCGCGATGCTGCGCTACGGCGTCGACGACCTGCGCAGCTTCTTCGAGAACGACGTGCGCTTCCTGCGCCAGTTCGCCTGACCGCCTTCCTTACCCGAGTGGGGAGGCTTCAAAAGCCTCGCGCATTGGATGACCCGCGATGAAGTTTTCCGAAAACTGGCTCCGCCAACACGTCCCGACCACCGCTTCGCGCGATGAACTTGCCGCGACCCTGACGGCCATCGGCCTGGAGGTCGAGGAGGTCACGCCGCTGGGCGATTCGCTCGACGGCGTGGTCGTGGCGCAGATCGTGCTCGCCGAGAAGCACCCTGAAGCCGACCGCCTGCAGGTGTGCCAGGTCGACACCGGCTCGGGCACCGTGCAGATCGTGTGCGGCGCGCCCAACGCCCGCGCAGGCCTGAAGGCACCGCTTGCGATGGTCGGTGCGACGCTGACGGGTGGCATGGCGATCAAGGCGGCCAGGCTGCGTGGCGTGGAGTCGGCGGGAATGCTGTGCTCTGGCAAAGAGCTGGGCGTGGACGGCGATGCGTCCGGCCTGATGGAGCTGCCCGCAGATGCAACTGTGGGCCAGCCGCTGGCCACCGCGCTGGGGCTGCCCGATGCCAGCATCGAGATCAAGCTGACCCCCAACCGCGCCGACTGCTTCGGCGTGCGTGGCATCGCGTTCGACGTGGCGGCTGCGTCCAATGCTGAAGTCGCGGCGATGGACGTCGCGCCCGTACCGGCGACTTCGGACGCGCGTCTGGCGATCGAACTCGAGGCCGGCAGCGATGCGCCGCGCTACTGCGGCCGCGTGGTGGAGGGTGTCGATGCGTCCACGCCGACACCACTGTGGATGGCCGAGCGCCTGCGCCGCAGCGGCGTGCGCCCGGTGTCGTTGCTCGTGGATATCACCCAGTACGTGATGCTGGAACTCGGACAGCCGATGCACGCGTTCGACCGCGACCTGCTGAAGGGCCCGGTCGGCGTGCGCAAGGCGCGCGCGGGCGAGACGCTGACGTTGCTGGACGGCCGCGAGGTCACCGTCGACGACGGCTTCCTGGTCATCACCGATGCCGACCGCGCCGTGGCGCTGGCCGGCGTCATGGGCGGGCTGGACACGCGCGTGACCGACGCCACCCGCAACGTGTTCCTGGAATCCGCGCACTTCGCGCCCGCCGCCATCATCGGCCGCGGTCGCAAGCTGGGCCTGCACACCGACGCCGGGCACCGCTTCGAACGCGGCGTCGATCCCGAGCTGCCGCGCACCGCGATCGAGTACGCGACCCGCCTGCTGCTGGACATCGCCGGCGGCACGCCCGGTCCGGTGGTCGAGGCGACGGTGGCCGGTGCGCTGTCGCAGCCGACGGCGATCGGGCTGCGCCGTGCGCGCCTCGCCCGCGTGCTCGGGCTGGAAGTGACCGACGCAGTGGTCGAACGCATCCTGCGTGCACTCGGGTTGGCGGTGGAGGTCGCGGACGACGGCTGGAAGGTGACGCCGCCAAGCCGCCGCTTCGACATTGCGATCGAGGAAGACCTGATCGAGGAGGTCGCCCGTATCCACGGCTACGACGCCGTGCCGACTACGTTGCCGGCCGGTGCCGCGCGGCTCGTCGCGCCGACCGAAGGCGTGATCGACGAGGCCACCGTGCGTCGCCAGCTGGCCACCCGCGATTACCTGGAGGCGATCAACTACGCCTTCGTCGAGGCCGACCTGCTGCAGCGCTGGAGCCAGGGCGACGGCGCAGTAGCGCTGGCGAACCCCCTCAGCGCCGAGCTGGCGGTGATGCGCACCG
>MIDV01000103.1:0-7671 GCA_001830245.1 Lysobacterales bacterium RIFOXYA1_FULL_69_10
AACGCAAGCGCAACAAGCCGCCGCGGGCGTACCGGGAGTTGTTCCGGGAATTGCGGGGGTTGCTGCTGGAAAATGCCGAAGCGGGTGATGAGGACGAAGGCGACGTTTAGCCCCTCTCCCGGCGGGAGAGGGGTTGGGGTGAGGGTTCGGCGGAGCGGTGCCTGTTGGGCAAGTGCAGAGCCCCGGGATCCATTAACCCACTGCGTCGACCGACAGACCGCGGCAGCCGCTTCATTTCCACCACTCCGCCGAACCCTCATCCGCCCTTCGGGCACCTTCTCCCAGGGGGAGAAGGACCTTGCGGGTGCGATACGCGAAGCAGCGACCGCACTCACGCCTGCGTGCCACCCACCGTCAGCCCTTCGATCAGCAGCGACGGCTGGCCGACGCCGACCGGCACGCTCTGGCCGTCCTTGCCGCACACGCCCACGCCCTCGTCCAGGGCGAGGTCATGGCCGACCATGCGCACCTTCTGCATCGTCTCCGGGCCGTTGCCGATCAGCGTGGCGCCCTTGACCGGGGCCGTGATCTTTCCGTCCTCGATCAGGTAGGCCTCGGTCGCGGAGAACACGTACTTGCCGCTGGTGATGTCGACCTGCCCGCCGCCGAAGTTGACCGCGTAGAGGCCGCGCTTGACCGAGCGGATCATGTCCTCGGGGTCGTCGTTGCCGGCGCGCATGTAGGTGTTGGTCATGCGCGGCATGGTCAGGTGCGCGAACGACTCGCGGCGGCCGTTGCCGGTCGGCGCCACGCCCATCAGCCGCGCATTGAGCGTGTCCTGCATGTAGCCCACCAGCACGCCATCCTCGATCAGCGTGGTGCACTGGGTCGGGTTGCCTTCGTCGTCGACGTTGAGCGAACCGCGGCGACCCGGCAGCGTGCCGTCGTCGACGATGGTGACGCCCGGTGCCGCGACGCGCTGGCCCATGCGGCCGGCGTAGGTCGAGGTGCCCTTGCGGTTGAAGTCGCCCTCCAGGCCGTGGCCGACGGCCTCGTGCAGCAGCACGCCGGGCCAGCCGTTGCCGAGCACGACCGGCATGATGCCGGCGGGCGCGTCGACCGCCTCCAGATTGACCAGCGCCTGGCGCAGGGCCTCGCGGGCGAAGCCTTCGGGCTTGCCGTCGCCCAGCAGCTCGGCGTAGCCGTAGCGCCCGCCGCCGCCGGAGTAGCCGCTTTCGCGGCGCCCGTTCTGCTCGACGATCACCTGCACGTTGAAGCGCACCAGCGGGCGCACGTCGGCGGCCAGCACGCCGTCGCTGCGCGCGACCAGCACCGTGTCCAGGCTGCCCGACAGGCTGACCACCACCTGCGTCACGCGCGGGTCGGCGGCGCGCACGTAACGGTCGATGCGGCGCAGCGCCTCGACCTTCTCCTCGTTGGGGAGGGAGTCGATCGGGTCCTCGGGGCGGTAGAGGTCGCGCCCCTGCCCGCGCACCAGGGACCGCGTGGTTACGCTGGAGCCGTCCCGCGCGATCGCGCGCGCGGACTTCGCCGCCAGTTGCAACGCCTCACCGTTGATCTCGTCCGAGTAGGCGAAGCCGGTTTTCTCGCCGCTGATCGCGCGCACGCCCACGCCCTGCTCGATCGAATGCGCGCCGTTCTTGACCGTGCCGTCCTCGACCGTCCAGCTCTCGTGCCGGGTGTGCTGGAAGTAGAGGTCGCCGAAATCCACGCCAGGACCGAGCAGCGAGCCGAACGCGCGCTCCAGCCCCCCGGTGTCGAGGCCGGCGGGCAGCAGCAGGCGGGATTCGGCAAGTTGCAGGGGCAGCGTCATGGCAGGGCCTGGAAGTCGAAAGGGGGAAGCGGCGGACGAGGGCGGCGCGGGCAACGCACGGATGCCGGGGGCGCCATCGCGCCACCATCGGCCATCTTGCGGGGGGATGCCACCCAGATGGAGGCCGCGAGGCAACGAATCAACCAGCGGCTCAGCCTGCGGGCGGCGGTTCGGAGGCGACCGGCCGCGCCGGCCGTTCATCGATCACCTCGACGTCCGGATCGGACCAGGGGCCGGTGACGCGGTAGGTCCGTGCCGCGATCTCGCCCAGCGGACGGCTCAGCACCGCATTGGCGGCCGCGCCGATCGCCGCGCCGACCGGTCCGCCCGCAATCGCACCGACCGCGGTCAGCAGGTTGCCCGCCTTGGGCCGGACCTCGATGGTCTGGTCGAAGCGCTCGCGCCGCAGGTCGGCCTGCCCGCGGATGTCGATGGCCGCGGCGGGGCCGTCGATCTTCAGGCCCTCGCTGCGCGCCTGCCCGTCGGCGAAACGCACGCTGCCGTCGATGCGGTTGAACGCGAAGCCCTTGGAGAAGAAGTCGCGGAAGTCCAGCGTCAGCCGGCGCGGCAGCTCGGCGATGCTCAACAGCCCCAGCACGCGGCCCGCACCGGGCTCGACCTCCAGCAAGCGGCCATCGCGCGCGTCCAGCGTCAGCGCACCGTCCAGCGACGCCAGCGAGAACGCGGCCGGGCTTCCGGGCCAGCGCACGTCCAGGTGCAGGTTGCCGTCGCCACCCGCGATCCGGCCGCCCAGCCCCAGGCCCTGCATCAGCGAGCCGATGTCGTCGCTGTCTACGCCGGCCACCAGGTGCGTGCGCGACGCGGCACCCCGGCCGGTCCAACTGCCGGTGACGTCGATGGCCTGGTCGCGCGCGCGCGCCTGCAGGCGCTCGACACGCAGGCCCGCAGGCGTGGGTCGGGAGCGGAAGGTGACCGCTCCCAGCGCGGCATCGGCCACGCGGAAATCGTCGATCTCAAGCGCCATCGCCGGGATGCGGGCGGGATCGATGTCGCTGTCGTTGACGACGGGCGCCGCACCGGGCGACGGCCCGCCGGTTGCGGTCGCCAGCGGCGGCGTGCCATCGGCGCCGGCCGCCGTCTTTGCGGTGGCGGCAGCGGCCTTGGCACTGCGCCAGTGCACCCGCTGGAAGTCGCCGGTGATGGGCCGATCGCCCTCGGGCACCGTCAGCCGCCCCTGCAGCGCAGGCCCCTGCACACGCACGGCGAGTGCCCAAGCCGCCGGATCGACCTGCACGCGGGTGGACGGAAACACACCGCCCAGCAGTTCCAGCCGGCGGGACCGGATATCGACGCTGCGCAGCGGCAGGCCCGCTCCGGTATCACCTCCCGATGGCGTCGCCGGACCCGTGCCCGCGCGCGCCAGCGCGATCCAGCCGATCGCGTCCAGCCGATCCGCATGCCCGGCGGCCACCAGCCCATGGACCGGTGCGGCGGGGGCGCTCGTCGCACCCAGCTCGACGCGTACGCCGGTCCGCTCGCCCTGGCGGCGCACGCGCACCGCCGCGAGGGTGCCCATCGAGACTTCGACCTCGCCGCCCTCGACCGGAAGCGGGACCGTGACGCGGGTCGGAAGCGCGGTCCGGGTCGGCTTGTCCAGCGGCGCAGGCAGCGTCAGCGCGGTGCCGATCAGGTTCGATGCCAGTTGCAGCCGTGTCCCGCCGCGCTTGGCCACCGCGAGGTCCGCGGTCCAGGCCGAGCGGCCGATCATGTGCGGCTGCAACCAGTCCAGCTGCGGCACCCTCTCTACAAGTGCTTCGGCGCCCAGCTCCGCGGCCAACGCGGCCTCGAACACGTGCGCCGGCGAATCGACGCCGCCGCCCGCCCGCAGCGACAGCCGCGACGGGCGCCCGTCAAGCACGGCCTGCAGCCCCTCGGCCCGGAAGCCGTCGTTCGCGTAATCGGCGCGGCCGCGCACCCGGGTGAACGCCAGGTCCCAGCGCGGGTCGGCCAGCCGCACACCCTGAAGGTCGACATGGCCGTCGATCCGCGTCGCCTGCCCCTTGCGCAGCGGCAGCGCGAGCCCGAACGCCACCCCGGCCGGCCCGGCGGCCTGGAGGTTGGCCAGCGTCTCGCCGTGCGCCTCGCGCAGCGGACTGTCGCGCAGCAGCGCGAGCAGGCGGGCCGCGTCGGCGTCGGCCCTGGCGCCGACAGTGAGGGTACCGCCCTGGTAGCGATCGATATCGGCCTGCAATGTGTCGATACCGATGCCCGCCAACGCGCCGGTGCCCCGCAGCTGGAGGCCATCGGCCACGAAGGCGACGGTCGCATCGACGGCCTCGGCCGCCGGCCACTCCGGTTGGAACTTCAGCACGCCGTCGCGGATGTCCGCGCTGGCTTCGAACCGGCCCTCGCCCTCTCGGAACGGCCAGTGGTCGAGGTCGCCCGACACCAGCGCGCGACCGTTTTCCAATCGGCCGTCGACGAGCGCCTGGTCGAGCCAGCGCACGACGGCTTCGGGCATGCGGTGGCGGATCCAGAACTCTTTGGCGACCGGCAGCGCCACCGGGTCGACACGGGCGGCAAGGTCCATCCGCGGGCGGGTGCCGTCGCCCTGCCACCACAGGCTGCCGCGCACGCCGAGGTCGAGGTCCTTGCCGTCGATCCCCAGGCCGCCCGTCCCGACCTGCCAACCGGGTCCCGCACGCCATGCGGCGATGTCGCCGGCCAGGCGCGCGCGGTGCGCGCGACCGAATCCGCGCGGCCAGTCGACTGTCACCTCAGATTTGCGCTGGAGCCGCAACACGGCGCCATTCGCGTCGGCCTCGAAGCCACCCGCCAGGCCGGACACCCCGGGCGCGTCGCCCACCGGCGCGAAGCCGGCTTCCGCGAGCGTGCCCTGCGCGCTGTCCACGCCCTTGCCGTCGCTGTGCAGTCGCACATCAGTCAGCGTGCCATGCACGCGAGCCTGCGTAAGCCACTGCGCGAGGGCGGGCGGAACGCGTCCGCTCAGCGCGGCGACGGCGGCCAGCGGGGCCAGGTCGATGCGTGCTGCATCGACAGCCATGCCCTCGCCCACTGCGAGCGACACGCGTTGGTAGGTACCGCCGCCGGCGTTGGCGGCATCGACCCGCAGGTTCGGCACATCCAGCTGCCAGCCCGCGTCGACGACCCGCCAGCGCGCGCTGCCATCGACCCGCGAGAAACGGACAGGCGCATCGTCCGTAGCACCGACCGAGTGCAATTCGACGTCCGAAAGAGCGGCGCGGACCTGCGCGTCCAGCACGCGGTAGTCCTGCAGGCCCACCCAGGCGTCCGCCCGGCCTCGGCCGGCATCAACGGCCACGCCGGCCGCACGCAACAGGGGCGCCCATGCGCGCAGGTCGGCCTCGGGTGCACCGCCCCACGCGCGGCCGGTACCGGTGTCCCGGTCCAGATCGAGCGCGGCATCCAGCGGCGCCGCATCCAGCGCGGGCCACGCGCGCATGCCCGCGCGAACGCGGTCGCCGGTCACCTGCAGCCGCAGGTCGATCTTCGGCAGCCGCGCCTCGATCCCCAGCGACGGCGCCGACACCGTCAACGCTCCGCCGACCACCTGCAGCTCACCCAGGCCTTCCAGCGCTTCCAGCGGATCGCCCACGGTGCGGTCGCTGCCGGGCAGGCCGCGCACGCTCCAGCGGCCATCGCCGCTGCGCTGCAGGGTCAGGTCAAGGTCGCGCAGCCGCAGCTCGGAGAACGCGTGGCCGGGCAGCAGCCCGGCGTACAGCGACACCAGCATCTCGGCATCGCCGACCGCGAACGCATCGCGTCCTTCGCCCACCCGCAGACCATCCAGCTGAAGCACCGGACCGCGGCGGGTCCACTCGGTCTCCACCGCATCGAACGCCACCGGCCGGCCGGCGCGCTCGCTCAGCCAGGCGGCGATGCGCGCGGGGTGCTGCTCGGCCATCGGCAACACCTGGCTGGCAAGACCCAGCACGACCGCCACCAGCACCAGGGTGATGGCGACGGTGTAACCCAGCCCGCGACGGGCAAGGCGCAGGCGGCGGCGCAGCGGGGTGGGCATGTCAGGTCGCTGTGCTCACAGGGAATGGGTAAGCGGGAATGGGGAATGGAAGTGCGGCTGTCCTATTCCCTGTTTCCGATTTCCTACCCCCTGCCTCAAAGCAGCACGACATCGAACTGCTCCTGCGCGTACTGCTCGTCGCCCTGGAACCGGATCGACTTGCCGAGGAACTCCTCCAGTTCGGCCACCGCCGCGGACTCCTCCTCGGTGATGCGCGTGACAACTTTCGGCGAGGCGATCACCAGCAGCCGCTGCGCGTCGAACTGGCGCACCTGGCGGACGATGTCGCGGAAGATCTCGTAGGTCACCGTCTCGGGCGTCTTGAGCATGCCGCGGCCGCCGCACTCGTGGCAGGGCTCGCTGAGCTGCCGTTCCAAGCTCTCGGTGGTGCGCTTGCGCGTCATCTCCACCAGGCCCAGCGGCGAGAAGTCGTAGACGGTGGTCTTGGCGTGGTCGCGGGCCAGCGCCTTCTCGAGCTGTCGCAGCACCTGGCGCTTGTGCTCGGCATCGGTCATATCGATGAAGTCGATGATGATGATGCCGCCCAGATTGCGCAGGCGCAGCTGGCGCGCCACCGACTGCGCCGCCTCCAGGTTGGTGCGATAGACGGTTTCCTCCAGGTTGCGCTGGCCGAGGAACGAACCGGTATTGATGTCGACCGTGGTCATCGCCTCGGTCTGGTCGATGACGAGGTACCCACCGGATTTCAGCGGCACCTGTTTGTCGAGCGCGCGCTGGATTTCGTCCTCCACGCCGTACAGGTCGAAGATCGGTCGCGCGCCGCCGTAGTGCTCGATCTTCTCGTCCAGGCCCGGCATGTACTGCGCGGCGAACGCACGCAGCCGGTCGCAGGTCTCGCGCGAGTCGACCTTGACCTTTTCGACGTCGCGGCGCATCAGGTCGCGCACCGCGCGAAGCGGGAGCGAAAGATCCTCGTAGACGCGCTCGCCGACCTTCGCCGTGAGCGAGCGCTCCTCGATCAGCGCCCAGGCGCGCGACAGGTACGCCACGTCCTCGGCCAGCTGCTCTTCCGGCTGGCCTTCGGCATTGGTGCGGATGATGTAGCCGTGGCCGATGTCCGGCGGTGTCAGCTGGCTGACGATCGCCTTCAGGCGCTGGCGCTCGAACTCGTCCTCGATGCGCGCCGACACGCCGACCACGCGGTTGCGCGGCAGCAGCACGAGGTAGCGCGACGGAATGCTGAGCTGCGTAGTGAGCCGCGCGCCCTTGGTGCCGATCGGGTCCTTGACGACCTGGACGATGATTTCCTGGCCTTCGCGCAGCAGCTCGGCGATCGGGCGCGTGGGCGCGGGCGGCAGCGCGGCCTCCTCGCCCTCGCCGTTGCCCACCGGCGTCGGCCGCACGATGTCGGCCGCGTGCAGGAACGCGGCACGCTCCAGCCCGATGTCGACGAACGCCGCCTGCATGCCGGGCATCACCCGTTGCACGCGTCCCTTGTGGATGTTGCCGACCACGCCGCGCGACCAGCCGCGCTCGATGTGGAGCTCCTGCAGCATGCCGTTCTCGACGACGGCCACGCGGGTTTCGCGCGGGGTGACGTTGACCAGGATTTCCTCGGTCATGCGCGGGGGCCGGTGTGTTGGGCCACGGATGGGCACGGATACAAGGGAATGGGGCAGTTCATGGTGTGGGCATCCGTGCGCATCAGGCTCTTTCGGGGGTCGAGGAACGTTGCAGTACGGGCACGCCGAAATCCGCCAGCAGACGGGAGGTTTCGTACAGCGGCAGCCCCATGACGCCGGAAAAGCTGCCTTCGAGGCGTTCGACGAACATCTCCGCGGCGCCCTGGATGGCGTAGGCGCCCGCCTTCCCCTGCCATTCGCCGGTCGCGAGATACGCGGCGATGGTCGCG
>MIDV01000103.1:7730-20319 GCA_001830245.1 Lysobacterales bacterium RIFOXYA1_FULL_69_10
CGAGACCAGCGACACTGCCGACAGCACGCGATGCGTCCGACCCGACAGGCGCCGCAGCATGCCGGCGGCCTCCTCGGCATCCGCGGGCTTGCCGAACACCTCGTCGTCCAGCACGACTTCGGTGTCGGACCCGAGTACCAGCGCGGACGGGTTGGCGACCACCTCCAGCAGGCCGGCGCCGGCCTTCTCGCGGGCCACGCGACGCACGTAGTCGTCGGGCGCCTCGGCGGACTGGCGCTGCTCGGGGATGTCGATGTCGAGCAGCCCGAAATCCACGCCGAGGCGGGTCAGGAGCTCGCGGCGGCGGGGGGATTTCGAGGCGAGGTAAAGCATCGGGAAAGAATAACCCGCGCTGACTGAGCGCCGGCCGACGACACCCCCACCAACCCCGAAAGGGCTCACGACCCGTTCACCGCAGCGGCAACACCCTTCGACCGATTCGTTCAGGAGCCTTCCATGCCCCGGCACGCCCCCGCTGCACTCCGCGCCACCGCCCTTGCCCACACCCGCTTCGACCGCCTGCGCCCGTTGGCGCTCACGCTTGCACTGGCCCTCGGCACCCTCGCCACCATGCCCGCCTCCGCCCAGAATCCAACGCCCGCCATGGCCACCCCGGGCGGCACGCTGCTGTCGGTGTCGGCACAGGCCGAAGTGCGGCGGGTGCCGGACATCGCCACGCTGTCCACCGGCGTGGTGACGCAGGCGACCGACGCCAACGCCGCGATGCGTGCCAACGCCGAGCAGATGGACCGCGTCGTGGCGGCGATCCGCAAGGCCGGCATTGCCGAGCGCGACATCCAGACCAGCGGCGTGAACCTGTACCCGCAGTACCGCCACGCCGAGAACCAGCCGCCGACCATCACCGGCTACCAGGCCAGCAACACGGTGAACATCACCGCGCGTGATATCGACAAGCTGGGCCCGATCATGGACGCACTGGTGGCCAGCGGCGCCAACCAGGTCAGCGGCCCGTCGTTCGACATCGACGACAAGGACGGCGCGATGGACGAGGCCCGCAAGGCCGCCATCGAGAAGGCCCGCGCGCGCGCAGAGATGTATGCCGGCACGCTGGGCATGCGGGTGCGCCGCATCGTCAGCATCAGCGAGGGCGGCAGCTTCGGCCCGCCGGTCCCGATGCCCATGATGTCCATGGCGCGGATGGAAAAGGCCCAGGCCGATACGTCGATTTCGCCCGGCGAGAACACCGTATCGGCCAACCTCGACGTCGTCTTCGAACTGGGACAATGACCATGAGCGGCAAACAGGCGCCCCCCGCCCCCGACCCCAAGCCCGGCCACAACCCGGGCTATTCCGAACCGCAGCCGCGTGACCCGGGCGATGCCCGGCAACCCGAGCCCAGGCACAAGCCCAACCCCGACGAGGGTGGACTGGACCGGGAGCCCGACAACGACCAGGACCCGGCCACGGAGGAATAAAAGCCGCTTCCGGCGGCCGGCACCACACTCAACACCACAACGCGCCACCAGGAAGCCCGCATCGTGCGGGCTTTCTCTTTTTGCGCGCCACTCCATCAACCCCACGCTGCCTGCCCCGACGTTGTCGATGCCTGACAACCCGAGGAGGTGGCCCATGACCGTTGCAACGCCTGTCGTGTGTATTGGTGCCCTGTCGCGTCCGACCGGAAGGGACGTCCGTACGCCAATCGACCCGGGTCGCATTGCCGCCAACGCGCTGGCGGTCTGCGTCCACGTCGTCGCTGGCCTGCTGTTGATGGCACCGCTCGCCATGCCGGACTGGCAGCCCCGCCTGCCACCGGCGCAAATGATCGAATGGATCCCGCGCGAGCCGCTGCGGCCTGTCGACCCGCCGCCCGTGCAGGCGACGCCCCGCCCCGTGCCTGCTCCGGTGCAGCGTCCCGTCGAACGGACCCCGCCGGCAATCATCAGCGCCCCTGTTCCGGCCGAAACCGGGGAAGTGCAGGCGGACGCGGAGCCGACGATTAACGATATGCCGGCTCGGGGGCCAGTCGCGCCCGACATCGCGCCGCAGCCGCAATCCGGGGTAACACTGCAGTACGCGGACGCGCCGGCCCCTCGCTACCCGCCCCGTGCCTTGCGCGAGGGACGCAGCGGGCTGGTGGTACTGGAGGTGCTGGTCGATGTGGACGGCCGGCCCATCGATGTCGCGGTGGCGCAGAGCAGCGGCCATCGCGACCTGGATCGCGCCGCGCAACGGCAGGTGCTGGAGGCATGGCGGTTCCGGCCGGCGATGCGCAACGGCGTGGCGGTGCGTGCCATCGGACGCGTGCCGGTCGAGTTCAACCCGATGCGCTGATGCGCGCCAGTCGAGTGCGCGATGGCAGTGGCGGGTCTCAGGCGCGGTGGTAGGGGGGGTTGGCCAGCAGCGCGGCGGCACGGTAGAGCTGCTCGGCCACCACCAGCCGCACCAGCATGTGCGGCAGGGTCAGCGGCCCCAGCGACCACGCCTCATCGGCCCGCTCGCGCACTGCATCGGCGTGACCCTCCGGCCCGCCGATCATGAAAGCCAGGTCCTGGCCTTGACCGCGCCAGTGTTCCAGCCGTTCGGCCAATTGCTCAGAGGACCACGTCCGGCCGGCCCCATCGAGCATCACCACGCGGCCGGCCTTGGGCACGGATGCCAGTGCCCGGCCACCCTCGTCCGACGCCGCGCGGACAGGGTCGCGGCCCTTGCCGCGCAGCCCCGGTTCGATTTCCACCAGCTCCAGCGGCAGCCAGTGCGACAGGCGTTTCCGGTATTCGCCGAACCCGTCGGCGACCCAGCGCGGCGCGCGTTCGCCCACGGCGATCAGTTTCGCTTTCATTTCGACATGGTAGCCGTGCCGGTCGAGCAGGCCCGATGGCCTCGTTCCTCGCAGGCCCAAACGAAAACGCGCCGGCGTTCCAGCCGGCGCGTTGTTCGGCGCATCAACGGGTACGTGCAGCCGACGTCAGTCCCGCTCCTGCGGGCTGAACTCCTGCGCGTCCTCATCCAACTCCTCCGGCGGCTGGTCGCCGACCGTCCACAGGCGCTCGAGCGCATAGAACTCGCGCACGCGCGGCAGCATGATGTGGACCACGACATCACCCAGGTCGACCAGCACCCATTCGGCTTCGCGCTCGCCTTCCACGCCCAGCGGCATGACGTCCAGGTTCTTGGCGTGCTTGACGACTTCGTCGGCGATCGACTTGACGTGGCGGGTCGAGGTGCCCGACGCGACCACCATGTAGTCGGTGACGCTGCTCTTGCCGCGCACGTCGATTTCCACGACATCCTTGGCCTTGAGTTCGTCGACCGCGCCGCGCACGGTGGCCAGCAGCGTCTCGATCGGCGGCGGGGGGTTGGGAAGGCGGGTCTTGATGACGTGGGCTTGGGTGCTCAAAGGAAACGGGCTCTGTGGGGTCGCCGGGCGGGGCCGGGATTATAGCGGAGCCGCCGTAGGGGCTTCGTCGCCGGGTTCGGAACCGTACAGCCCATGCCGGCGGATGTACTCGGCGACGGCAGGCGGGACGAGCCCTCCAATACCGGTGTCGGCGGCGATGGCGTCGCGCACCTGGGTGCCGGACTCGGTCTGGAGCGGTTGCCGCAAGCGCCAGACGCGCCCCGCCGGGGCCGCGTTCAGGTCGGCGGCGTCGTGTGCCCACCGCGGTGCGACGAAGCTGGCCAATGGCTCCGGCACGGCGTCCAGCGAGGCGCCCGGCCGCTCGGCCACCACGAAGTGCGCCAGCTCGAACAGGCCCTGCCAATCCCGCCATGCGGGCAGGTCGAGGAAGCTGTCGGCGCCCACCAGCCAGGCCACCGGTGCACCGGGCCCGGATTCTTCGCGGATGCCGCGCAGCGTTTCGATCGAATAGGACCGGCCACCCCGGGCCAGTTCGCGGCGGTCGACCGAAAGCCCGCGCTCGCCCGCCACGGCCAGGTCGAGCATCCGTGCCCGGTGGACGGCCGATGCACCCGGCGGCGCCCGGTGCGGTGGATCCGCCGCCGGTACCAGGCGGACGCGCGCGCCGAGCGCATCGCGCGCCGCACGGGCCACCGCCAGGTGCCCGTCGTGGACGGGGTCGAACGTGCCGCCGTAGAACACCTGCAGTCCGATCACGCGCGGCTTGCCCCGGCCAGCAGCCGCGTGGCCCTGGGCTCGGCGACCGCCAGCAGCAGCCGTTCCAGTGCCAGCCACGCGTCCGCGGGATCGTGGCCCGGCCGGCCGCGGCCCTTGGCAATCCGGTCGACCCGGCCGGCTTGGGCCACGAAGGCTTCCCAGTGCCGTGCGTCGTGCCGCTGCAATGCGCGCCGGTAGACCGCCTGTTTGGAATCCCAGATGCGCTGCGCCTTGAATTCAACCGCCATGTTGCCGCCGCGGGCGGCCACCTGCGCCAGTGCCGCGCAGCGCTGCAATTCCATCACGACCATGCCCAGCAGCGCCGGCACCGCGACACCTTCGGCGCGAAGCCCGGCCAGCATCCGCGAGACCTGCACGCCCTGGCCGTTCATGGCCGAATCCAGCAAGCGGAACACGTCGAACCGCGCGGCGTCGGCGACCAGTTGCTGCATGCGCGCCGCATCGAGCGGCTGTCCATCCGACAGCAGCGCCAGCTTGTCGACCTCCTGCGCCGCCGCCAGCAGGTTCCCTTCCACACGGTCGGCCAGCACCTGCACCGCGGCGTTGTCCGCGGTGATGCCGTGGCTGCGCAGGCGGCGTTCGATCCATCCGGCGAGCTCGTGCGGCTTGATCGCCCAGCAGATGCTGATGACGCCGATCCGGCCGATGGCGTCGCTCCATTTGCCGCCGTGCTGCTTCATGCTCCAGTCGCCGGCCACCACCATCAGGGTGACGTCAGCCGGCGGGTCTTCGCAGAACTCGGCCAGGACTGCAGCGCCTTCCTTGCCGGGCTTGCCGGACGGCAGGCGCAGTTCGATCAGCCGCCTGCTGGAAAACAGGCCGGGCGCACGGAAGCTGGCCTGCATCGCATTCCAGTCCGGCTCGCGTTGGCCTTCAGCCTCGAAAATCTCGCGTTCGGTGACGCCCTGGGCCCTGGCTGCGGCCCGCACTGCGTCGGCCGCCTCCAGCACGCGCAATGCTTCGGGACCTGCGATCAGGTACGCCGGGCGCAATGGCCCATTCGCCAGGTGGCCCGCCAGTTGCTCGGGCTTGACTTCCATCGGATCAGCGCGCGCCGTCCGCCTCGGAGGTCGGCTCCGGTTCGGCGACTTCAGTGGGTGCGTCACCTTCTACAGGGTCCGCAGCCTCGTCGCCGCGTACCGGCGCCATGGTGTCCACCGCCGGCACGGAAGGTGCCACGCCGTCGTCCTGCAAACCCATATCGTTCACCGGGGCATCAAGGCCGACGGGTGTGTTCTTGGCCACGGCATCGATCCGGCGCAACACCGCGGCCGCCATCTCACGCTGCAATTCGCGCACGAGGATGTCGCGTTCGCCTTCGGTGCCTTCCGACTGCGTGGGGACGGAGATGTAGTCGCGCGCCAGTTCGATGGTCTGCTGCGGCACCATGGGGCTGCCGTCGGCGCGACGCAGCTCGAACACCACCGCATAGCGCAGGCTGAACTCCTGCGCGCGTCCGAACGAGTCGACGCTGATCGGGGTATCGCCCCACTCCTCGGCCTGGATGTCCAGCACGGCCGAATCGGTGTCCTCTGCGGTTGCAGGAACAGCACCTGCCCGGGTCAGCGAACGCGCGAGCGACTCCGCCAGCGGGCTGTATCGGTCGACCGAACGGACCTTGACCGGCCCCAGGTCGGGCGGGAGGACCAGCGCATCGCGCAACTGGAAGCCGCACGCCGCCAGCGACAGGGCAAGCAGGGCGGGAAGGACGGATCGGAACATACGGGGCATTGTCATCGGGCGAGTCTGGACGAGGGCCGGCGGGGCGGCAAGGAGGCGCGGTCAAGCCGCGGCGACGATGTTCACGATCTTGCCGGGCACGACGATCACCTTGCGCACCGTCTGGCCCTCCAGGTACTTCGCCACCGCCGGCTCGGCCAGCGCCAGTCGCTCGGCCTCGGCCCTGTCGACGTTGACCGGCACTTCGATGGTGCCGCGCAGCTTGCCGTTGACCTGCACCGCCAGCGTCACCGCATCGCGCACCAGCGCGGCAGGGTCGGCCTGCGGGAACGGGACGTCCTCCAGCAGCGTTTCCGCGTGGCCCAGCGCCTGCCACAGCGCGTGGCTGACGTGCGGGGTCACCGGGTTGAGCAGCAGCACCATCGACTCCAGCGCCTCGTGCCGCACGGCGCGGCCGGCATCGGACAGGTCGTCGAACTTCGCCACGTGGTTGAGCAGTTCCATCAGTGCGGCGATGGCGGTGTTGAAGCTGTGGCGGCGGCCGTAGTCGTCGCCCACCTTCTGGATGGTTTCGTGCAGCTGGCGGCGCAGCGTCTTCTGCGCCGGCGTCAGTTCAGTGCCGGCGGCCAGCAGCGCGGCCACGTCCGGATGGTCGGGCTGGCCCACGTGCGTGGTGACCTCGCGCCAGAACCGGCGCAGGAAGCGCGCCATGCCGTCGACCCCGGACTCGTTCCACTCCAGCGACTGCTCGGGCGGCGCGGCGAACATCGAGAACAGGCGCACGGTGTCGGCGCCGTACCGGCCGATCATTTCCTGCGGGTCGACGCCGTTGTTCTTCGACTTGGACATCTTCTCGACGCCACCGATTACCACCGGCTGGCCGTCGGCGCGCAGCGTGGCGCCGGTGATGCGGCCGCGCTCGTCGCGCACGATGTCGACGTCGGCCGGGTTGATCCAGTCCTTCGATCCGTCGGCGTTGTCGCGGTAGAACGTCTCGGCGATGACCATGCCCTGCGTGAGCAGGTTGCGCGCCGGTTCGTCACTGGTGACGAGCCCCTGGTCGCGCAGCAGCTTGTGATAGAAGCGGAAGTACAGCAGGTGCAGGATCGCGTGCTCGATACCGCCGATGTACTGGTCGACCGGCAGCCAGTGGTCGGCGCGCGCATCGACCTGCGTGGCGGCACCCGGCGAGGTGTAGCGCGCGTAGTACCAGCTCGACTCCATGAAGGTGTCGAAGGTGTCGGTCTCGCGTTCGGCCGCGCCACCGCACGTCGGGCACGTGGTCTTGCGCCACTCCGGGTCGGCCTTGATCGGCGAGCCGGTGCCCATGAACTCGACATCCTCGGGCAGCACGACCGGAAGCTGGTCTTCCGGCACCGGCACGGCCCCACAGCTGTCGCAATAGATGACCGGGATCGGGCAGCCCCAGTAGCGCTGCCGGCTCACGCCCCAGTCGCGCAGGCGGAAGTTGACGCGGCGCGCACCGCGCCCGTCGGCCTCAAGGCGCGCAGCGATGGCATCGAACGCCTGCGAAAAGTCCAGGCCATCGAACTCGCCCGAGTTGACGAGCCAGCCGCGCTCTGTGTGTGCGCCGAGCTCGTCCACTTCGCGCACGAAGTCCTGCACCACCTGCACCGCCGCGCCCGTGTCGTAGGCGTCGATGGACGGGCCGCCGCCCAGCGCGGCGGACATCGCATCCGTGTGCCGGGCGACGTCGCGCCCGATCTCCGCCAGCGCATCGCGCACCGCCTCGGGCATCACCACCACCTTGACCGGCAGGTTGTGGTTCTTGGCGAATTCCCAGTCGCGCTGGTCGTGCCCCGGTACCGCCATCACCGCGCCGGTGCCGTACCCCATCAGCACGAAGTTGGCGACATACACCGGCAACTCCTCGCCGGTGATCGGATGCACGGCCCGCAGGCCGGTGAACATGCCGCGCTTTTCCTGCGTTTCCAGCTCGGCTTCGCTGACGCCGCCCTGGCGCAGCTCGGCGATGAACGCGGCCAGCTCCGGGTTGCCCTGCGCAGCCTGCTGCGCCAGCGGATGCTCGCCGGCGATCGACACGAAGGTCGCGCCCAGCAGCGTGTCGGGGCGCGTGGTGAACACCGTGACCGGGTCGCGCGGCTCGCCGTCGACGGTGCGCACGTCGAAGCGGATCTCCAGTCCTTCCGAGCGGCCGATCCAGTTGCGCTGCATGGTCTTGACCGCCTCGGGCCAGCCGTCGAGCGTGTCCAGGCCGTCGAGCAGTTCCTGCGCGTAGTCGGTGATCTTCAGGAACCACTGCGGGATCTCGCGCTTCTCCACCAGCGCTCCGGTGCGCCAGCCGCGACCGTCGATCACCTGCTCGTTGGCCAGCACGGTCTGGTCGACCGGGTCCCAGTTGACCACCGCGTTCTTGCGGTAGGCCAGCCCGCGCTTCATCAGCTGCACGAACATGCGCTGCTCGTGCACGTAGTAGTCCGGGGAACAGGTGGCGAACTCGCGCGACCAGTCGATGGCATAGCCCATCGCGCGAAGCTGCTGCTTCATGTGCGCGATGTTGGCGTAGGTCCACTGGGCGGGCGCGGTCCTGTGCTTGATCGCCGCGTTCTCGGCCGGCAGGCCGAACGCGTCCCAGCCCATCGGCTGCAGCACGTTGTGGCCGGTCATGCGCTTGTAGCGGCTGATGACGTCGCTGATCGTGTAGTTGCGCACGTGGCCCATGTGCAGCGCGCCCGACGGGTACGGCAGCATCGACAGGCAGTAGTACTTGGGCTTGCCGGAAGCCTCGTCCACCTCGAAGGCGCGCGTGTCGTCCCAGAAGCGCTGGGCGGCCGTCTCCACCGCCTGCGGATCGAACGTGGACTCGGGGGCTGGGGACTGGTTGGGGGCGCGGTTGGACACGGCAGGACGCAGCGGGGGAAAGACCGGGAAGCCTACCGCAGCGCACCATGCGCCGCCATGCGGCATCGAGGGCCACCGGGAGCCTGCCGGGGCGTGCCGAACACCGTTGTATGCTCGCCCTCCCCTGCCCGGAGGCGAATGCATGAAAGCAGTCTGGCCCCCCTTCCGCGTCCGCTGGCTGCTGCTCGCCGTGGTGCTGGCGACCCTGGCGGCCTGCGCCGGCGGCCCCGTGCGACGCGTGTCCGAGCCCTCCGCGCGGATCCAGCAGCTCACGGTGCAGGCCGATGGCCGATGGTCGCTGCAACTGCGGATCGAGAATTTCAGCAGCATCCCGATGCGGTTCGAGTCGGTCGACCTGGCGCTGACGGTGGGCGACGCCGATGCGGGACGCGTGCAGGCGCAGCCCGGCCTGTCGATCGGCCCGGAGTCGGCGGACGTGGTGACGGCGGTCCTCGCGCCGCAGGCCGCGGGCAAGCTGGCGGTGGCCGACGCGCTGGCGGCGGGTCGCAGCGTGGACTACCAGCTGAGCGGCCGCATCGGCGCCATCCCCGAGGACGGCAACCGGCGGGATTTTGAAGTCGAACGCCGCAGCGCGCTCAGTCCCGCGCCCGGGCTGCCCGGCGTCATGCGCTGAGGCCACCGGCATCGCCATGCGTGCGCGCATCGCGCACGTACACCTTTTCCATCTGACGGACCTGATCCATGAGCCACTACAAAGCCCCGCTGGCCGATATGCGTTTCGCCCTGTTCGACGTCATTGGCGCGGAGGCTGCGTTCCAGCGGATGGGCTTTGCCGACGCCACGCGTGATGTGCTCGATGCGGTGCTGGAGGAAGGCGCGCGCTTCAACGAGACGGTGTTGGCGCCGCTCAACGCGGTCGGCGACCGTGAGGGTTGCCGGCTGGATGCGGCCACCGGCGAGGTCACCACCCCGCCCGGCTTCAAGCAGGCCTATGCGCAGTACGTCGACGGCGGCTGGTCGGGCCTGACCGCACCGGCCGAGTTCGGCGGCCAGGGCATGCCGCATGCCGCCGGGGTGCCACTCAAGGAAATGATCGACGCGGCCAACCTGGCCTGGGGCAACTTCCCGCTGCTCTCGCACGGCGCCACCGAAGCGCTGCTGCACCACGGCGAGGCCTGGCAGCAGGAGCGCTTCCTCAAGCCGCTGGTCGACGGCCGCTGGACCGGCACGATGTGCCTGACCGAGCCCCACTGCGGCACCGACCTGGGCCTGCTGCGCACCCGCGCCGAGCCGTTGGGTGACGGCCGCTACGCGATCACCGGCACCAAGATCTTCATCACCGCCGGCGAGCACGACTTCACCGACAACATCCTGCACCTGGTGCTGGCGAAACTGCCCGACGCTCCCGCCGGCAGCCGTGGCATCTCGTTGTTCATCGTGCCGAAGGTGCGGGTGAATGAGGACGGCACGCTGGGCGAGCGCAACGCGGTGCGCTGCGGCAGCCTCGAACACAAGATGGGCATCCACGGTTCGGCCACCTGCGTGCTGAACTTCGACGGCGCTGAAGGGTTCCTCGTGGGCCAGCCGCACAAAGGCCTGGTAGCCATGTTCACCATGATGAACACCGCGCGCCTCGCGGTCGGACTGCAGGGCCTGGGCCTGTCGGACCGCGCGTATCAGAACGCGCTGGCCTACTCGCGCGAGCGCCTGCAGATGCGCGCGCTGTCCGGGCCGAAATTCCCCGACAAGCCCGCCGATCCGATCATCGTCCACCCCGACGTCCGGCGCATGCTGCTGACCTGCAAGGCCTTGGTCGAGGGCGGCCGCGCGATGGGTTACCACGCCGCGCTGCAGGTCGACCTGGCCCACCACGCACCGGATGCGGCCGAGCGCGAACAGGCCGATGCGCTGCTCGGCTTCATGACGCCGATCGTCAAGGCATGTCTGACCGAATGGGGCGTGGAGTGCACCTATCACGCGTTGCAGTGCTATGGCGGCCACGGTTACATCGCCGAGCACGGCATGGAACAACTCGCGCGCGATGCCCGCATCACCACGCTGTACGAGGGCACCACCGGAATCCAGGCGCTGGACCTGCTGGGTCGCAAGGTGCTGCAGCAGCAGGGCGCCGGATTGAAGGTGATGCTGGGATTGATCGAGGCGTTCTGCGAAACCCCCGACCTGCCCGCACCCGCGCAGGCCTTCGTCGCGCCGCTTCGCGCCAAGCTCGCCGAGTGGCAGCAGCTGACACTGCGCATCGGCCAGCGCGCGGCCGCCGACCCCGAAGAAGTCGGCGCCGCCGCGCACGACTACCTGATGTACTCGGGCTACGTGTGCCTGGCGTACTGGTGGGCGCGGTCGGTGGCCGCCGCCGAGGCGTCGTCGAAGCCGGAGGCCTTCAAGGCCGCCAAGCGCGAAACCGCCCGCTTCTACTTCCGCCGGGTGCTGCCGCGCACGCTGATGCACGCAGCGGCGATCGACGCCGGCGCGGCCACCCTGATGGCGCTGGACGCGGACGCATTCGACTGATCGTGCCGCTCGGCACAACGCTACCCAAACGGTCATCGAACGGGTATAAGCTGGTGCCCCGATGGAGACCGACAGAGCGAAGCTGCGCTTGGTCCAGGCGGGGAATTCCACCGATCTAGGTCGGCAGGTCCCGGCGTCTGCCGGCTTCGACGTGTCCCAGGTTCCGCACACCCCCCTCCGCCATCCCATCGAACGCCTCAACAGCGTCCGCCTGCTGTCGCTCGACGCGCATGGCCGGGCGTTGAGCTGGATGCACTGGCAGGACGCGGCATGCCTGTATGCGCGTGGCGCGGTGGCCTGGACGCTCGGTGATCCGTGCCTGACGATCCATGGCGGCATGTCGCGGCTGAGCGGCGAGCGCAGCCTGCTGGACCTGCACCCCATCGTCGCCGCCCGCGGCCATGCGCGCTCGCACGCGCTCGACCCGACGCCCGCGCTCACCAACCCCGCCCTGTTCGCGCGTGACGGCCACCTGTGCATGTACTGCGGCCACGGCTTCAACCGGCCGCACCTGACCCGCGACCACGTCAAGCCGGTGTCCAAGGGCGGGCGCGACATCTGGGAGAACGTGGTCGCCGCGTGCTTCGGCTGCAACTCGCGCAAGGGCAACCGCACGCCGCAACAGGCGGGCATGCCGCTGCTGGCCGTGCCCTACCGGCCCAGCTGGATCGAGCACCTGATCCTCTCCAACCGCAACATCCTGGCCGACCAGATGGCGTTCCTGCGCGCGCAACTGCCGCGCAACGCGCGCTCCCAGGCCTGAGGGCCGAGGCCTCCAGACCCACCGGTACGGTCGACCCGCGCACGCCGCGACGCGTCAACCTGCGACGCGGTGCGCGCGTTGACGCAGGCTGGCCGCTCCGCAACACTCCGGGACCACCGCTACGACCGGACCACCCGACGATGCCCCTGACCCTCGGCCTGACCGGCATGGATGCCGCCACCGAAACCGCGATCAAGGCGGCATTCGCCGACGCCAATCCCCGCCTCGGCAACCAGTGGTCCCTGGTGCCCGACAGCCAGGCCGACCACGTCATCGTCGACATGGACAGCATGTACGGCCCGATGAGCTGGCTGCGGCTCCACGCCGCCGGCAAGACGGTCATCGGGTTGACCAACGCGCCCCGCACCCAGGCCGATTTCCGGCTTCCGCAGCCGGTGGACAGCGCCGGCGTGGCCGCACTTCTGCAGGAATTGGCCACTGCCGCGGGCGAACCGCTCGACCTGGTCGCGGTGGACATCCCGACGTCGACGCCTGCCCCGCCCGATGCGCCTACCCAGCCCGATTCGCCAGCCCCGGCCGGCATGACGCCGGCGCCGGCACCCCAGGACCCGCTGCCGGGCGAGATCGTCGACCAGGACGAGGAAGCCGTCAGCCCCGAGCAACCCGCGGTGCCGGCACCGTCGGCCGTGGCGCCGCCGGCCAACGTCGCGCCA
>MIDV01000103.1:20327-25692 GCA_001830245.1 Lysobacterales bacterium RIFOXYA1_FULL_69_10
CGCGCCTGCCGCCGAGGAAACGCCGACGACGCTGCTGGGCTGGCTCACCTCGCCGCAATTGCAGGGACGCCGCCGCATCATGCGAGGCGACGTGCCGCTGCTGATAGATGCCGATGCACGCACCTACCACGGGCCGGCGCAGCTCAAGCCTTTGGCCGGGCATTTCGACGGGCCGGTCGACGCGGCTGACCTGGAAGCGGTCGACGATGCGACGTGGGTGGGCGCGAGCGCGGCCGCCGGCGCCGCGCAGCCCCTCAGCCGCCTGGTGTGGTTCGGCGCACTGGTGTCGGGTGGCGGCCAGCTCGCCTGCGGTTTCGCGCCGGATACCCGCTTCCAGATGCTGAAGTGGCCGCAGACCGAGCGCGAGTACCCCAAGCACTTCCGCATCGCCACGGTGATGATGAAGGGCCCCGCGACGGTGGCCGAGATTGCAGAGGCCAGCGGCGTACCGGAAGCGGACGTCACCGACTTCGTCAACGCCAACCTGGCCACCGGGTTCGCCGACATCGAGCGCCCGCCGGAGCCGGAACCGGAAACCTCGCGCGCCTCGGGCCTGTTCGGTCGCCTGCGCGGCCGCTGAACCCCGGGTCGCACCGGAACCACGTCGCCTTGCCCGTGCCGGTCGCGGGCAGGACAATGGCGGACTGCTGTCAGTCCCCCACGTGATGATCGACCCGCAACGCTATCCGCGACTTTCGCGCATCCAGGTACCCGCCGACCTGCGCCGGTTCCCCGAAGAGGAACTCGGCGCGATCGCCGATGAACTGCGTGCCTACCTGATCGAGCAGGTCGCCAAGGTCGGCGGCCACTTCGGTGCAGGGCTGGGCGTGATCGAACTTACCGTGGCCCTGCACTGGCTGTACGAAACGCCGGTCGACCGGCTGGTGTGGGACGTGGGCCACCAGACCTACCCGCACAAGATCCTCACCGGCCGCCGCGACAGCATCCACACGGTCAAGCAGAAGGACGGCGTCGCGCCGTTCCCCAAGCGCGAGGAGTCCGAATACGACACCTTCGGCGTCGGCCATTCGTCCACGTCTATCTCCGCCGCACTGGGCATGGCCATCGCACTCCAGCAGGCCGGTGACGAGCGTAAGGTGGTCGCGGTGATCGGCGATGGCGCGATGACGGCGGGCATGGCGTTCGAGGCACTCAACCACGCCGGCGGCATGGGCGAGGACCCGAACGCGACCGAGCCCAACCTGCTGGTCATCCTCAACGACAACCAGATGTCGATCTCCGAGAACGTCGGCGGATTGACCCGGATGCTCGGCCGGCTGACCGGCAGCCGCACGCTCAACGCGCTGCGCGAAGGCGGCAAGAAACTGCTGGGCGACAAGCACAAGCCGGCGGCGAAGTTCGTGCGCCGCTGGGAAGAGCACTGGAAGGGCATGTTCGTGCCGTCCACGTTCTTCGAGGAAGTCGGCTTCCACTACACCGGGCCGATCGACGGCCACGACATGGGCGCGCTGATGGGTGCGTTGAAGACGCTGAAGGACCTCAAGGGCCCGCAGCTGCTCCACATCATCACCACCAAGGGCAAGGGCTACGAGCTGGCCGAGGGCGACCAGATCGGCTACCACGCGGTCAGCCCCTTCGACCCGACGCAGGGCCTGGTCAGCAAGCCCGGCGCCAAGAAGCCCACCTATACCGACGTGTTCGGCGAGTGGATCTGCGACATGGCTGCCGCCGACCCGAAGCTGCTGGGCATCACCCCGGCGATGCGCGAGGGCTCGGGCCTGGTGCGGTTCTCGAGGAAGTACCCGCAGCGCTATTTCGATGTCGCGATCGCCGAGCAGCACGCCGTCACGCTGGCCGCGGGCATGGCGTGCGAGGGCGCCAAGCCGGTGTGCGCGATCTACTCCACCTTCCTGCAGCGCGGCTACGACCAGCTGGTGCACGACGTGGCGATCCAGAACCTGGACGTGCTGTTCGCGATCGACCGCGGCGGCGTGGTCGGCCCCGACGGCGCCACCCACGCCGGCAACCTCGACCTGTCGTACCTGCGCTGCGTGCCGAACATGGTGGTGATGGCGCCGGCCGACGAGGACGAGTGCCGCAAGATGCTCAGCACCGGTCACCAGTTCGAAGGCCCCGCGGCCGTGCGGTACCCGCGCGGCACGGGTCCCGGCGTTGCGGTACAGCCGACGCTGGAGACGTTGCCCATCGGCAAGGCGCAGGTCCGTCGCAAAGGCGCGCGCATCGCCCTGCTCGCCTTCGGCGCCGTGACCGCGGCCGCCGAGGCGGCAGCCGCGGAACTGGGATTGACGGTGGTCAACATGCGCTTCGTCCGTCCGCTTGACCGCGCACTGCTGCTCGAGCTGGCCGCCAGCCACGAAGGATTCGTCACGCTGGAAGACAACGTCGTCGCCGGCGGCGCCGGCAGTGGCGTCGCCGAACTGCTGTCGGCCGAAGGCGTGGTGATGCCGGTCCTGCACCTGGGCCTGCCCGATGCCTTCCAGCACCACGCCAGTCGCGAGCAGCTGCTGGCCGAGGCGGGACTCGATACAGCCGGCATCCGTGCGGCGGTGCTCAGGCGCTGGCCGGACCTGCGCCCCGACTCCTCCCACTCCCCGATGCCAGCCGAGGCGACCCGAAGGGCCTGATCGCGGACAGGGTTCGTGGGCGGCCCGCGCGCCCGCCGTTACTCGCGCCGATCGTACGTCCCTGGATCCTCGGCAGCGCCGACCGGTCGCGTGGTGACGTCGGCCGTCGAGCCGACGGCATCCGCATCCGGTGCCGTCACCTCGAACCCGCGCTGCTCCAGCGTCGCCAGGTACCCGTCTTCGGCCAGAACCTGCCACATCGGCAGCATCGCGAAACTCACGGGATGCTCGGCCAGCGCTTTCTGCGCTGCAGCCAGCCACGCGTCACGCATGCGTGCCTCCATGTCCGCGTAGCCGAGGGTCCGGCCCAGGTCCGACTCCAGCAACTCCGACAGGCAGCTCCAGCGCAGACTTTCGTGGGGCAGGCGTCGCAGCGCGTCGAGGTCGCCGATGGCCCAGGCATTGGCGCGCGCGGCCAGCATCGGCACATCGCTCTCCAGCCGCGATACCGTGCGTGCCAGGCACGCGACGTCGTCGATCTCCGCGCGATTGAACTGCTTCAGCAGCTCGCGTGGCGCCTCCAACGTCGTCTTGATCTCGACCTGGGTCTGCTCCAGGCCGGCACGGGTGGTCGCCGCGTCGATGACCGGACCCACGACGGTGCCATCGAGGCGCAGCCGCTCCATGGCCTTCCGTTCCAGCTTCTCGGCCGCAAACATCGGGCGCCAGCGCTCGATGCCCAGCTCCCACCCCAGGTAGCGGTCCTTCTGTACCTGCCATCGCCGATGCAGTTCAGCCGGGAGCACGTCACGCAGCTCCGCGCCATCGGGATTGCGGCGCGCACGCAACGCGGCCGGTACCAGCGTGAGGCCCTTCAGGACGCCGACGTCGGAATGCACCGACCACATCGGCACCTGCAGCAGCGCGCCGGACGCGGCGATGGCCTGTTCCACCTCCGTCGATCGCCATTCCATATCGCGCGGCAGTGGTGCAACCAGGCCGAGCACCCACATGACGTGGCCGTCGCGCGACACCTTCCACAGGCCCGGGCCCGGTTGTACGCCTTCGACCACCAAGGGCGCGAGGTCACGGATGTCGTTCGCCGCATTGGGAGCCGCTTCGGCAGCGACAACCTGCGCGGCGGACGGCGCCAAGGCGAAGGCAGACGAAAGGATCGCGGATAGGACAAGAGGGACCGGCAAGCGCATCGTGAACTCCATTTCACCCAAGGGAAGCGCCCTCGTGGGGCGCCGCAGTCGGACCGCACGCCGATGCGTGAGTTCCCGGGCGTTATGCCCAGACACGAAAAAGCCCGGCGGGCCGGGCTTCATCGGTACTGCTCGAATTGGTCGGGACGGCCGGATTTGAACCGACGACCACCTGTCCCCCAGACAGGTGCGCTACCAGGCTGCGCTACGCCCCGGATACTTCGTTACAACGGCCGGCGATTATACCCTGCCGGCCGGTCGTGTAGGAGCGGCCTGCGCCGCGACCGCACTCAACGCCGCAGCAGCTGCAGGACCTCTTCCAGCTCCATCCGCACCTGCTTGATGATCTGCGAGCTCAGCGCGGACTCGTCCTTGCCGGCCTCGCCTTCCAGCCGGAGGCGGGCGCCGCCGATGGTGTAGCCCTGCTCGTACAGCAGCCCGCGGATCTGGCGGACCATCAGCACCTCGTGGCGCTGGTAGTAACGGCGGTTGCCGCGGCGCTTGACCGGGTTGAGCGAGGGGAACTCGGTCTCCCAGTAGCGCAGCACGTGCGGCTTGACGTCGCACAGCTCGCTGACCTCGCCGATGGTGAAGTAGCGCTTGGCCGGGATCGGCGGGAGCTCGCGGTTGCTGCCGGGGTCAAGCATCACTGGGCTCCATCTCCACTGTAGGCCTCGACCCGTTCCTTGAGCTTCTGCCCGGGACGGAAGGTGACCACGGTGCGCGCGGAGATCGGGATCTCCTCGCCGGTCTTGGGGTTGCGGCCCGGGCGCTGGTTCTTGCGCCGCAGGTCGAAATTGCCGAAGCCTGAAAGCTTGACCTGGCGGCCCTGCTCCAGCGACTCGCGCAGGGCGTCGAAGAACGCGTCGACGAACTCCTTGGCCTCGCGCTTGTTGAGACCGACCTCGTCGAACAGACGCTCGGCCATCTCGGCTTTGGTCAATGCCATTTTTAATCTCGAACGGTGCAGCGTGCCGGAAGCACGCCGCCGTGGGCCCTATCCTCGGATCTGCGCCCCATGGTCGCGGCTCAATGCCTCGACCACGCGGGCCACCACGTCGTCCACGTCGCGGTCGGTCAGGGTGCGGGATTCCTCCTGCAGAATCAAGCCCATAGCGAGACTCTTGAAACCTGTTTCCACGCCCTTGCCCTGGTAGAGGTCGAACAGCACCAGATCCCGCAGGGACGGGCCCGCAGCCTGCCGGATACCACCTTCCAGCTGCGCCCATTGCACGTCCTGCGCGACGACGAACGCGAGGTCCCGGCGGACGGACGGGTAGCGGGAGACACGGCCGGCGACCGGCACTGCGCGGCGCTGCAACGGGCGCAGGTCGACCTCGAAGGCCACCACGTCGACATCCAGCTCCAGCGCGCGTTGCAGGCGCGGGTGCAATTGCCCGATCCAGCCGATGTGGCCGGCGCACTCGCCGTCAATCCGGTAGACATCGGCCGAACGGCCCGGGTGGCCCCACGCGGCGCCCGACGGACGGAACTCCAGTTCGGCACCCGATGCGGCGGCGAGGCTTTCGAGGTCGCCCTTAAGATCGTGGAACCCGACCGGGACGGCCTGCCGGCCCCACTGTTCGGCCGCTGCGTCGCCACAGGCCACCG
>MIDV01000103.1:25699-25832 GCA_001830245.1 Lysobacterales bacterium RIFOXYA1_FULL_69_10
GCGCTGGACCTGCGCCGGTGCCGCGCCCGCGCCCGCGTCGCGGAACACGTGGCCCAGCTCGAACAACCGGACGCGCGGCTGCTGGCGCGCGGCATTGCGGCCCAGCGCATCCACCAGGCCCGGCAGCAGCGCG
>MIDV01000104.1:0-18912 GCA_001830245.1 Lysobacterales bacterium RIFOXYA1_FULL_69_10
CCGACGACACGATCAGCGGCCGGCACCGCTGCTTGCTGCGCAGCATCGTGCCGATGCGCTGGCCCTTGTAGAGCAATGGTGCGCGATCGCCCGGCATCGGGCCGGGCTCCTCGAAGTCGCCCACCAGCACCTTCTTGGCGACACCGATCGTCGGCAAACCCGTTTCCACACCGACGTGTGCGGCCACGCCCAGCCCGCGAGGATGCGCCACGCCGTGGCCGTCGACGAACACCAGGTCAGGCGCCGCCGACAGCATCGCCAGCGCTTCAAGCAGTGCTGGCAGTTCGCGGAAACTCAGGAACCCCGGGATGTACGGCATGCGCGTTGCGATCCGTGCCACGTGCTGCTCGATGACGTCGCCCGTGTTCGCATCAATCAGCACCGCCGCGGCGCGCGTGGTGGCGCCACGGTCCTCGAACCCGACATCCAGCCCGGCAATGCGCCGCAGCGGGTCGGGCAGGGCGTCGCGCAGCGATACGCGCGCCGCCAGTTCGACCTGCTGCTCGCGCAGGGCGGTGGTGTCGCCGGTCCAGGCGGGCAGCGGCCTCACGGCTGGCCCGACACGTCCAACGTGGCGCTCCCGTCGGTACCGAACGTCACCACCATGCGGCGGCCGTATTCGGTTTCCGGCATCGGAGCCACCGCGCACCCGCACAACGCCGCGGCGATGTCCGGCGCCGTGTTGCTGTGGCCCACCACCAGCACCGCGCCGCTGCGGTGCCGGGCACGCAGGGTGTCGGCGAATTCTCCGGCCGGCTGTTTCGCGTCGTATGTCGTGACGTCCAGTCCGTGGCGCGCAGCGGCCGGCGCCGCCGTCTGCTGCGTGCGCCGGTACGCGGTGGCGTAGACGGCGACCAGCGGTTGCCCTTCGAGCGAGCGGGCAAGTGCGTCGGCCCGTGCATGCCCTGCATCGGTCAGCGCGGGATCGCCGGGAGCGTCCATTTTCTCGGCATGGCGGACGATGACGAAGGCCACGCCGTTCGCATCACGCTGCGTGTGCCCGGGGGCAGCGCACGAAGCCAGCAGCGCGGCGGCCAGTAGTGCAGCAAGTGCAGGTCTCATCGTCATGCTTCGCAATCGGAGCGCAGGATCCGGGTGTCGAGCTTAAGGCCATCCCGTCCATGGCGCCGCTATTGGACCGACGTCCCCCCGCTTTCAGTAGCGGGACGGTTTAGAGTCCGGGGTTGATGGTAGTGGATGCCAATTGCCGCGCGTAGGCCGCGGGAGTTAGCCCGCCCAGTGCCTTCTTGGGCCGCTCGTCGTTGTATTCCCGGCGCCAGGTCTCGATGACGGCTCGGGCGTGCAGCAGGTGGGTGAACCAGTGCTCGTTGAGGCACTCATCCCTGAGCCGGCCGTTGAAGGATTCGACGTAGGCGTTCTGGTTTGGCTTGCCGGGCTGGATCAGCCGTAGTTGCACCCCGCGCTCGTGCGCCCAGCTCACCATGGCCTTGCCGCAGAATTCCTTGCCGTTGTCGGTCCGGATCACGTGCGGCAGGCCACGCGACAGGGACAGACGGTCCAGCACGCGGGTCACGCCGATTCCCGAGATCGCACGCTCGACTTCGATCGCCACGGCTTCATGGGTTGCATCGTCGACGATCGTCAGGCACTTCAGCACCCGGCTTTCGGCGGTGCGGTCGAACACGAAATCCATGGACCAGACCTGGTTGGCCGCCAATGGCCGCACCAGCGGCTGGCGCTCACCGGGCAGCACCTTCTTGCGCTTGCGCCGGCGCACCTGCAGCTTCGCCTCCTGATACAGCCGTTCCACGCGCTTGTAGTTCACCAGCATCCCGTCCTGCCTGAGCTTGAGGTAGATCATCCCGACGCCGTAGCGCTTGTGCCGCTGCGCCAAGGCCAGGATGCGGTCCCGAAGTTCGGCATTGCGATCTAGGCGCGGCGCATAGCGGTGCGCGCTGGCGCTCATACGCACCACCGCCAATGCCCGCCGCTCGCTCAGGCCTTTGCCCACCAAATGCCGCACCAGCTCGCGCCGAGCCGGTGCGGTCACCAGTTTTTTCGCAGGGCGTCCTTGATCAGGTCGTTCTCGAACACCTGCTCGGCCAGCAGCTTTTTGAGCCGGGTGTTCTCCGCCTCCAGGTCCTTCAGCCGCTTGGCGTCCGGCACGCTCATGCCGCCGAACTTGCTGCGCCACAGGTAGTAGGAGGCTTCGCTGAAACCATGCCGCCGGCACAGGTCCTTCACCGGCATGCCCGCTTCGGCCTCACGCAGGAAGCCGATGATCTGCTCTTCGGAAAAGCGCTTCTTCACGTCCAATCTCCTTGTCGATGGGGATTGGACTCCAGATCGCCGTGCTACTCAAAAGCGGGGGGACGTCGGGCACTCGGATTGACGTCGAACAGTCTTGTGCCTCTACAAGGATGTCGAACGCTCTAGTCGACGTGGCCGAATTGGAGGCAAAGGAACTGGCCAGAAGCGCTGTGCTTAAGAAGAACCGCACCATGTCAGATCTCCTAAGGCAGCTAACACCTGAGTTAAGCCGCGCCGCGAAGCGGCGTCGGCTTGGACGAATTGTTAGGCACTACTGGCCACCAGGCTGGCTTGTGCCATTGATGTAGAAACCAACAAGACCAAAACCATCGTCTCTTGGTGTGACCGTTAGACGCATGTCACCCGCAGTGAACGGACCGCCGGTTAGACGAACCTTGTAGTTGAGGTGGAAGTAGTCCCTGCCGGCGTCGTTGCCAGCCAAAACGGCGTTAGAAAAAGCAGCGTCACTGATTGTGCCCATGATTGGATAGAGCTGGTTCAGCTGGCCGGTAAGTTGCTCTTGAGTCAATTGTGCTTTGGCCAGGCTGTCAAAGCTCTGATACAGCCCAAAGTTGTCTTTAGCGTTATAGAGCTTTACTACGCCAGCGGCCAAGGCGGATGCCTGAGAGTCGCTTATGTCTAGTTTTGACTTAGCGCTAGCCGAGGGCTCGGCATTGTTGGTGGCGGTAGGTCTAAAAGTGGCATATGCAGTGAAGCCGACATTGACCAATAGAAGGCCGATGATTGCGTAGTCAATGAGCGGTGATCTTTCGGACGCCATAATTTCCCCCAAAGTTGGGCCTAACACCTGAGTTAAGCCGCGCCGCGAAGCGGCGTCGGCTTGGACGAATTGTTAGAGCCCATTGCCCGGATCCATTAGCGCCCGAAGCTCTTCGTTGCTGTAAAAGCGTGTGTGCGCGATTTGGAAGTCGCCTCCCGGGAACTCAACCACCGGACCATAGATGGCACCGAAGACGTCGCCAAGTTGATAGATGCGCTGCACGACGGTGAGGGCATAGCCGTTGCACTGGTATGTAATCGTGCCTCCGTCAGAGATGGCGCTCGATACATCAGGCTCGCACTGCGGCGGCTGACCGCGTAGGACCAAGGCGATGTTCTTTTCCGCAGATGCAACGGTTGAGCGAGCAGGTTCTGGCAGCGTGGCTTGGTCCACGCCGATGAAGAACGAGGTGGCTTCAGCTGGTGGGTCTCCCTGCCGAGAACAGCCCGCCGAAATGGCCAGCCCAACCGCAACAGCCGCGAAAGGTCTCATGGGTGCTAACACCTGAGTTAAGCCGACCCGCGAAGCGGGTTCGGCTTGAATGAATTGTTAGGCCTCTTGAGCCCGCATGTACTCGCCAAACTTATCGATGTAGTCGCTAAGATTTTCTTCAAGCATGGATCGATACTGCTCGGTGAAGTATTCAATCGTCTCTTGCTTGGCAGCCGCCATGTCCTCTGCAGTCGCGTGTCCGCACGCACTCACCCATGCATTGAAGCGAGCGGTGGCGTACATGCATGAGGCGCTTACTTTGCCACGCGTTGCATCAGCGAGCTGATCATTCGCTAGATGTATGACCGCGTCCGCCCGGCTGTAGAAATTCTTGTCAATGTCAGTGCTCAATGAAGTCTCCGCCAAGAGGCCTAACACTTGAGTTAAGCCGCGCCACGAAGTGGCGTCGGCTTGAATGAATGGTTAGGGCCCAGCTGCGGCCCGGGGTCCTGCAAGACGCGACTCTAGCTCCGCTACCGCAAGCAACCAATCTGAAACGTCTTCCGCCCACAGCTCGTATAGCTCCGAACTTTCGGGGGCCGTGACCTTAGAGATTGCCGCTCTCGCCAACGGCGCCAGTGCTTCCAGCTCCTGCGTCGCCTGCGCGGCTAGCCAAGACTTCAGATCCTGGGGTAGATCGTCACTTGGCCGGCCCAAGGCCGCAGCTACCACCTCAGCAGCCACCAGTGCAGTCATCGCTTCCGGCGCCTCAACATAAGGAAGCTGCTGAACGGCCTCCAGCGCTCTCCGTATGTCAGCGGCTGAGCCCGAGTCTGCCCAGTCGGAGGAGCGATCCAGTGCTTCGTCGTTTTCGAACTGGCCGTAGCCCCATGTGCCAGCGTAAACCGGTAGAGCGAGGAGTAGGCAGAGGATTGCGATGATCGTTCTCATGGGCCCTAACACCTGAGTTAAGCCGCGCCGCGAAGCGGCGTCGGCTTGGACGAATAGTTAGGCACTGGGCCCGGACTGGCGGTGGGCGCTGACGCGTGCCCGCATAAGAAGCTCAAAGCTACCCCATGCGCTAAGGACAAGGCCAAGTAGCACCAGCCAAATGGGACCAAAGGACTCTGAACCCTCCTTGCTCCTGGTAAATCGAACTTCGGGGGCGCCCAGCAACTCAAGGCAGCCGTAGCCAAAGAGCACTAGTCCGCCAATCACGGAGGCTGTCGCCAGATAGCGCATAAGTGTGTTCAAGGGCCTAACACCGGAATTAAGCCGACCCGCGAAGCGGGTTCGGCTTGAATGATTTGTTAGGCCGCAGTGCCACGACTGCGCCCCTCTAGCAACTGCCGAGCCTCAGCAGGGGACGCCTCACGATACTCCAAGAGATCGAACACGCGCCTAGCAAACGGTGGCAGTCCAAAGTCCGTGGCCTCGTGCAGGTCGTCTGCTGCAAATGCAGCGCCATCTGCGTCCAGGTCTCCAGTTGCGTAACGACGCACGAGCTCCAGAGCGAAAGCATCGCAGAACGCGGCCTCCGAAGCGGAGTGCTCTCGGCATAGAGAAAGGAGGTCTCCCCGCAGCAGCGCGCTCGACCCATCCGCGACGGTTCCGTATTGATCAAGCAAGCCTGCGATTGAGTCTTCCATGCGGCCTAACACCTGAGTTAAGCCGCGCCGCGAAGCGGCGTCGGCTTGGACGAATTGTTAGGCCTCAGCGCTGGCCAGCGTTCACTCTGATGCATCGTCTCTCCTGCGCATTGCTTGCAACGTTGCGCCCACACCAGCGACCAACGAAAGCGCCACAACCACGACCACAAGCGTTTTGGGGCTTGGGCATGCGACGCCCCACGCGGGTAGCAGGCCAACACCGCCGAGACACTTCTCGCGGGTGTTCCATGCAATGACACCAGCCAACATAGCGATGACCAGCGCAAATCCAGACGCCTTTCCGACTATCTGCCAAACGCTGGACATGAGGCCTAACACCAGAATTAAGCCGAGCCGCGAAGCGGCTTCGGCTTGAATGAATTGTTAGACATCGCTAGCACGAGCTTTGAGACCGGCGATGCCCGCGGAGAGAAGGCCAAGGCAAGGGCCTAGAACCAGCAGCCTGTCCGCGACAGAACCATAAGGCAGAAAGGCAAAAGGAAGTGCGGCCAAGGAGAAGATCACAAGGCCCCAAGCCAGAGCGCGGCTCTTCTTGCCAGTCAGTTGGCGGCGCTTGCCAAACGCGGCGCGAGAAAACAGGACTGCCATGGCGAGGAATAGCACGGCGAAGACAAGAGCTGCAATCCAATACTCATGAAAGGCCAGGAATGCGGCAAGTGCGCCAAAAAGTAGACAGAGCAGCGCTGTTAGGACGACCGCTATTGCTCGCTCTAGGGCAGTCGGCTGTCGCGTGAACTCTTTCATGTGATGTCTAACACCGGAATTAAGCCGACCCGCGAAGCGGGTTCGGCTTGAATGAATTGTTAGGCCCCGGCACTAGATGTGCTGGAAGCCAAGTAGATGGCATGCCCACACTTCTCAGCTTGCTGAGAGAGAGCAGACAGCCAATTGCACCACTCAATGTTACCGATGCCAGTGACCATGCGATCGCCCCACGCCTTGGGGTGACAGAGATCAATGACCTGGCAGCAAACACTCTGACCCATGCTGGGTGTAGCGGCTGACTCCACCTTGCTTTGAACAAAGGCAAAGATATCTTCCGCGTCGGGCCGCCCGTCTAGTTGGCGTGCCATTGCAAGAAGCGGCTCAAGCTGTGGAACTTTCATACGGGGCCTAACACCAGAATTAAGCCGACCCGCGAAGCGGGTTCGGCTTGAATGAATAGTTAGGCCCCAACTAGCGGACCTTTGTTGCGCACTGAGACTCGCTGGTGACCGTGCAGCAGACATAGCTCCAGTCTCGTAGCTGTCTTGCGGACGCAGCGGTTGAGGCGAGCGAGGCACAAGATGCTAGCCCTTCCTGCCGCGACATATAGCTTGCTTCGGTGTAGCCAGCCAAGAACTCAGTCTCGGTGGCCGAGTCGTATACCCACGAATTAAGGCCCTTCATGCGGTACGGGAAGTAGTCGTCATCGTGCCCAGAGCAGGAAGCGAGCGACAGTGCTGCTATCGCGACAAACAGGCTAGTTCGCATGTCCTTTTCCTTGGGGCCTAACACCTGAGTTAAGCCGCGCCGCGAAGCGGCGTCGGCTTGGACGAATTGTTAGGCCCCGCCGACCGGCAGCCTATGAGCGACTAGCTTAATCCGCTCTACTGCCTCAGCGGGACCAATGCGTCCCGCCGTTCGGTAGACATCTGAAGATTCGGGCGCAAGCACAGCTAGGACCTCCTCCGCGATGCGCCGGTGCAGCCCGATGCGCGGTGCGAGCGCCGAAAGAGCATTGGCTCCAGGCTCCGTCTCGTGGCCATCCAGCGCAAAGGCCCAATAGAAGTTGTCGTACCGCTCAAGGAATTCGGGGAGGCTCAGTCGGCCGGCCACCAGTGCACGCACGTACTCATCGTGCTGGTCGAGCGCCGCAGCGAGGGCTTCCGTTTCCACGTGTGCCATATCCCTTCCTGCGGGGCCTAACACCTGAGTTAAGCCGCGCCGCGAAGCGGCGTCGGCTTGGACGAATTGTTAGGCACGTTCAGCCCGGACGAGAAGCTGCGCAACCTTCTTTTGAAGCAGGAGCAGTGTGCCGCCGAGCACAAGCGGCCACCACGAGTCTATGAAGCTGGCAGCGACAAATACGCCGATGATGACGACAAGCAAGAGAACCGCGGCTCGACGTTCGCCAGCCACCCGAAAGTCACGCCGGCATTCCGGGCAGACCGTATAGACCAACTGGACCTTCTTCCAGGTGGTACTCAGCTCTGGCTGCGAAACCTCACTGCGCGCGGCCTCAAGGGCGATGCGCCTTTTGCAATGCGGGCATTCGAGGAGTGTCCGGAACATGCCTAACACCTGAGTTAAGCCGCGCCGCGAAGCGGCGTAGGCTTGGACGAATTGTTAGGCCGCTAGCGGTACGAATGAAACTTGACCTGCGACCCGTAGACTACTTCCCCACGCTGCACCCGCGCCTCGAGTGCATCGAGTTGCAACAGGATGGAGCGGTAATGCCGATGCCAGTGTACGGCTTGAAAAGCCCCGAGCGCGGGGAAAATGGCGAGCACCCACCAGGTGGCGGATAGCCTATCCACGCCGTACACCGCATAAACCACCGTTGCCATGAACAGACCGCCGCCGAACCCCGCCAGTACCGCGATTGCGACAACACGCCGCGCGGTGCGCTTGGTAATAGTGCGCACTCGCTCCACCGATTGAGTGTCGACGACGTCGTCATCGTCCATAGCGGCCTAACACCAGAATTAAGCCGAGCCGCGAAGCGGCTTCGGCTTGAATGACTTGTTAGGCGATGCTGCCCCGATGGCTGGCTGAACTCCCCGGCGCCAGCCTTGGCCATCCCGCCCCCTGGGCCGGAACACTACCAGCCCGAGCCGACCGGCGCTCTACCCGGAACCGGCAAGGCGACATGCCAACGAAGTTGGCTCCGCAGTGATTGAGCCGTGTAGCCAAGGCGGCATTGGCCGATTGACTGGAGGCTTGCCGAAGGGGAGCCGCCGGAGCCGGCGCCGGATGGGCTCGCGGCGCACGACACGCTGGCGAGCAATTGTCCGAAGGAGCGAGTGCCGAACAGCTATCAGCAGTAACGCCTAACGCCTGAGTTAAGCCGACTTGCGTAGTGGAGCCAAAGCCATGGCAAGCTTCTTCTGCCATAGCTTTGGTGTAACGAAGCAAGTTCGGCTTGAACGAATTGTTAGGCCACCGCCTAGTACTGCTGCAGCTCTGCGACCACGGATGCACGCAGTTCTGGGGTGACCGTTACATGGACAGCATAGCCGCCGCCGCCCTCAAAGTAGCCGCTGGGCGGCAAGGCAACCTCTTTGCCATTGACTCGGAAAGACACGCTCAGGCCGGACTCACCGGATGGGCTGACCTGCGTTGTGGCAGTTGCGCCAGGCGGTAGATCACCGATGCGTTGCTTGAAGCCAGATCCGGCCAGAGCGACCGACTGCAGCAGAACGGCAGAGCGATTCTCTATGGTCACCGGCGTTGTGTCACTGCAGCCGCCAAGCAAAAGCATGACTACCAGGGACAGCGAACGTGTCATAGGTGGCCTAACACCAGAATTAAGCCGAGCCGCGAAGCGGCTTCGGCTTGAATGACTTGTTAGGCGATGCTGCCCCGATCACTGGTTGAACTCCCCAGCGCCAGCCTGGCCAACCCGCCCCCTGGGCCGGAACACTACCAGCCCGAGCCGACCGGCGCTTTACCCGGAACCCGCATGGCGAGATGCAGCCGAAGATGGCCCCGCAATGATTGAGCCGAGCGGCCAAGCCGGTGTAAGGCCGGTAGCGTTACCGAAGGAGAGCGGCCGGAGCCGGTGCCGGCTGAGCCCGCGGCGCACGACACGCTGGCGAGCAACTGTCCGAAGGAGCGAGTGCCGAACAGCTATCAGCAGTAACGCCTAACACCTGAGTTAAGCCGAGCCGCGAAGCGGCTTCGGCTTGAACGAATTGTTAGGCCTACTGGCGGTGAAGTTGAACACAGTAGTCATAGACCTGGTAAGTGGTGATCGTGTTGTCCGTTACGTTGGCTTGCATCTCAGGATTAACAACGCAGAAGACAGCGTCAGCTTTTAGCAAACCGACGTAGGTTGTCTCGCTGCGCCATTTTGGATCTGTGGCGAAGTACCCACGCTCTGAGTAGTCATATGTGCCAGATCGCTTGCGGTAGGCGAACGAACCAGAAGCATCGCCTTGTGGGGCCTTAAACAGCCAGCCCTCCGGAAGTTGATCCGAAGTGGAGCGAAGTTGCGCAACGAGACGTGGGCCGTCTCGACCAGACCAAGCGACACCATCTAAAGCGGGCGCCCGAACGCTTGCACAGCCAGTCAGCGCAAGAATTACTAGAAATGTTGGCTGCGTAAGAACTTTCACAGTAGGCCTAACACCTGAGTTAAGCCGCGCCGCCAAGCGGCGTCGGCTTGGACGAATTGTTAGGGGGCGACCCCGAGCACGAGGCCACCGGAAGCGGCCCGTATATGGTGCGGAAGCCGGCGAATCCACCCTGCTGGACGACATACGCGGCCCTAGCGGAAGCATCCACGTGCAATGTCTGCATGTACCCGTCAGCCACGATGCCTTGGTCCGACAGCAGTTCCCCAAGGCTGCCGCCCAGATTTGCAGGAAGCTCCTGCACCACCGACCAGGATTGGTGAACCCCGGTTGGGCCAACGTACCGACGAAGCCGCTGTGCAGTGCACGCCACCACCGAGCGCTGCTCCGTAGCTGCCGCCGATGGGTTCGCCGCCAGCGCCAGTACAAGAAGCAATGAACTCACTTGAGCCCCCTAACACCAGAATTAAGCCGTGCCGCGAAGCGGCATCGGCTTGAATGAATTGTTAGGCAGCAGACCTTGTCCGAAAGAACGCTCTGCTACCAACTTTCTTGTGCTCCAGGTGTCCCTGATCTTCAAGAATTCTGGCGAGAACTGCGAAGAGCCAGCCTTTGGGGCCGTACTGATGCCCCTGCTGGGGAACAGCAACAAAGTTGAGCGCCAAAGCATCCTTGATCTGGACAGCCGGAACCCATCGCTCCGGATGAGACGACTCAGAGGTGCGCACGAACGCGAGTAGCTCGTCGGCGGCGGCCTGAATGTGACCGTGTATCTTGCTTCTATGGTCCACCGAAATGTTCCCCCTGCTGCCTAACACGTGAATTAAGCCGACCCGCGAAGCGGGTTCGGCTTGAATGAATTGTTAGACCGACTCATTCGGTTTGATGCTGAGGTAGTGCGGCTCCGCAGCCAGGTCCTTGGTGCCAAGCATGCTGCGTATGTCCTTGCGTAGTGCATTGACGAGCTTGGTCGAGTCGCCAGATTTGTCCTGACCAATCTGCTTTGCGTAGGCGCTTGCGAGCTGGGACTGCTGCTCATTTCCGTGCAGATGGATGAGAGCAATGGCGTCTTCAACGGGGATGGCGTTGTTGATCAGCTTGCCGGTGGAATCACGTTTGAGCATGACCCCGTCAATGCCAGATCTAACTAGTGCTTTGTAGCACGTCGTGAGCGCATCAATTCCGGCGTTACGGCGTGAGTTGGCGAGGTCGCGGGCTGATGTGAGCCTATGTGCCGCCACCCAGCCAACTACCGCGATCAGCGCGGTGAATAAGATCTTTTCGTATTCCACGATCTCTCCAAGTCGGTCTAACACCTGAGTTAAGCCGCGCCGCGAAGCGGCGTCGGCTTGGACGAATTGTTAGGCTGCGTCGCCATCTGTTGCAGCCTTGTTTGGATAGTAGAGCAGCGCGGACCCAGCGCTCAGTGCTTCCTCGTAGAAGCCGGCGAAGCCGCGATAAAGATCGGTGTTCAGCACATCGATCTGAAGCTTGCCGCATCGCAGGTTCTCGATGTCGATGAAGCCGTAACGTCGGCACTCCCGTGCTGCATTCTGAAAGTCGTCCGCCTCAGACTCCTGTCTAAGGAAGAGCATGCACTTGTGAGTGGCGCCCACATCGGGGTGGTTCCAGGTGAATTCTGGGTCGCCGGAGTACCGACCCGTGAACCCATAGATCATCACTACTGTCATCAGCCGCCTAACACCTGAGTTAAGCCGCGCCGCGAAGCGGCGTCGGCTTGGACGAATTGTTAGCGCCCATGCTACTGCGCCGGCGCAGCGACAAAACGGGTTTGAGAGACTACCTGCGTGTGGCCTGGAGCAAATGGCTCCGTGAACCTGAGCACCGGGCCTTCAATGACCCCGTACACGGACCCAAAAGACGACAGGCTCTGCAGCGCGGTGAGCGTATATCCATCACCGTGGTATAGCAGCGTTCCCCCGTCTGACGGGCCGCCTCCCGGATCTGGCTTTGCGTGGGGTGGGGTTTGCCCCGCGAGTACGGCGCAAAAGTCTTCCGACGCACGCTTCAAGAGCGCCTTGTCCTCGGCTTTTCCCGGCGTGCTAGCGAGGCCCGCGAAGGGCTCACACGCGCCTCCCACGCGAGGATCAGGTGCGCTGCACGCGGTTAGGAGCACCAAGACGAGCAAAGCCTTCCTCATGGGCGCTAACACCTGAGTTAAGCCGCGCCGCGAAGCGGCGTCGGCTTGGACGATTTGTTAGGCGGCGCGCCCAGATACGCTGCCACGAGGCTTATAGACGACAGCACAATCAAGCCCAAAGCGTAAGCCAATGGCACTCCACGGAGAATGCTAAGCGGCTCAGCTTTCGCAATGCGGAGGTGAGCGCTTAGATCCCACGCGAGCATTGCGGCGAGCGCGAATGCGCCGCACAAAACTGAGCGGGCTTTGAGCGACGCAAGGTGCGCCGCCCAGATAGCCGGGACCAAGATAGCGAGCACAAGTACCGATAAGGACAGAATGTGCACGCGGGCCGGACCGCCACTGGCTGCCAGGTAAAGAGCAGTTAGCGCGCTGTACACACCAAGCGGGACGAGAAATTTTTTCATAGCCGCCTAACGCCTGAATTAAGCCGACCCGCAACGCGCCAGTCGGTGAGTTGTTGCAATGGAACAACGACACATTTAAACGAAGCGACGAAGCGGGTTCGGCTTGAATGAATTGTTAGGCCTTGGCTGACGGGTCTACCAAGTACCAGATTAGAGCGCCAACTGCGACCACGAACGGTGCAAGCAGGAACGCAATTGCCTTGCCGCCCCAGTAGCCACGTAATGACTCCCAGTTGCGGTAGTCCTCAACGCAAGCCATGGGCACTGAGCAAAAGAACGGCAAAGTGCTCAATAGCCTGAGGTAGTTGGGCAGCTGATCGAAGTGCGCTAGTCCCCACGCAGCCAGCAACCCGCCGAGCACCATGAGTGCGACGCCGGCGTCACGAATGCGGTCTCGCGTGTTGTCGCTGATGTTGAGTGGCAAGGCCTAACGCCTGAGTTAAGCCGACTTGCGTAGCGGAGCCGACAACATGGCAAGCTTTTCCTGCCATGTTGTTGGTGGAGCGAAGCAAGTTCGGCTTGAACGAATTGTTAGGCGGCACTTGACGGGAACTCGGCAACGACTGCAATGCCCTGGCAGGCTGCGGGATCTACCGTGTACTGGTGCTCGCCAAGATACCGGCTATGGGCGTTGGGTCCGGCTATAACCGCAGGCGCGTCAAGCTCCGCGCGAAGTAGCACGCCGCCGCCCCCAACTGCATTGAGGCCCCGGGCGAACATGGCCGCGACACTCTCACTGTGGCTCCACGAGAAGCCGATGGCGCCAGCAGCGAAGCGTTCTTTGCTTTCACCGCGATAGAGCACAACAGGGCCATCCGCATAGGACGGTAAAACCTTCCGGAGGAAGCTTGCAAGAACATGATCATCCGCGACCTGCCCGCGTATGTGATGCCCAGCAATAATCCAATGAGTGCCAAAATCTTCGTCACCCCAAGGTAGCGGTGCACTACCCTCGAGAACGAACCGCGCAGTGCGACCCCAGACGCCGGCTTCAGTCAATTCGGATAGGACCGCGAAGTTGTCGCCCATGCCGCCTAACGCCTGAATTAAGCCGAGCCGCGAAGCGGCTTCGGCTTGAATGAATTGTTAGGTGCGTGCCTGATTGGCGACTTGAAGCACCTGATGAGTGAGGTGCACCGCTACATCTTGGGCGAGCGAGTATGCAGGATGGATGACCTCAAAGGCTTCAAGCGCTTCCTCAAGTAATTCCATGCGCGTTCCCTCATCAAGCATTGCGAGCGAATTGCGCTTGAACAGGTGATGCGCAACGAAATTCCTGGCTTTTAGTGCCTCTCCGAACGCCGCCTCAAGGTCTTCAGCCATGTTGAGCTTTTTCCCCATTCTCCTGAGGGCTTTGCCGAGCGTAAGCCCGTCTATTTCCAACCGGAGGCGTTGGTAGGTATCTGCGTTGGGAGCTAAGAAGCTGTTCGTCTCAAGCGCATCAAGCGCGAGGAGAGCTGTGCCAAGCTCCCTTTCGAGCATTTGCGAGACTTCTAGCGCTCGCCCTGCTGCTTCGTAAACTGCCTGACGCGTAGACATTTGGTCAGCACCTAACACCTGAGTTAAGCCGCGCCGCGAAGCGGCGTCGGCTTGGACGAATTGTTAGGGCGCAGTTGGCGACAGCCCATGACGGTTGCTCCATTCGGCGGACCAGCCAAACACCTTTACGTGATGTACCTGGCGCCAGCCATTGACTTGCTCGTTGCTGAGCATCGTTTCAGTCAAGTCTCCTGCGCCCCATGACTCGGAGAGTAGGTGGCCATCTTCGCACTCTCCACGCTCGGCCAGCTCTCGCAGGCGGCGTACCTCTCGCTCCAGTCGAAGTAAGCCAGCAACATCGCCGTGGATGTGAAGCACATCGCCTTCCGGGTTAGCTACTACGCTCAGCATGGATAGCGACTCATATTGTTCTGCGGCCTAACACTAAGTAGATCCCCAAAGCGGGGTGTTATCAGGTCGGCGCCGTCGCTGAGCGCGGGACCGGTTCCGCGAAATCCTACCCCAGAACAAGGCGTTACCTGCTTCACTCGAGGATCGGCCACTGCGACGCTGCCAGGCAAGTACGGCGAACGCGGGGTGTTATGTCTTATCGCGGCAAGGACGCAGTGTTATCAGGCGCGGCGGATAGAGCTGGGGCGGCTGAAGCGAGGCCGCCACGGTTGCTCGACCAGGTACGGGCGCGGTGCCGTTTGAAGCACTACAGCATCCGGACCGAGCGGGTGTACCTGTACTGGATCCGGCGCTTCATCGTCGAGAACGGCAGGCGCCATCCGCGGGAGATGGGCGCGCCGGAGGTGGAGGCATTCCTGTCGCGACTGGCGACACGCGACGATGTGGCGGCCAGCACGCAGAACCAGGCGCTGTCCGCGCTGCTGTTCCTGTACCGGCAGGTCCTGGACATCGAACTGCCGTGGATGGACTCGGTGGTGCGGGCCAAGCGGCCGCAGCGGGTGCCGGTGGTGCTGTCGCGCGATGAGGTCGACCGGGTGCTGGCGCTGCTGGATGGACAGCTGTGGCTGATGGCGGCGCTGCTCTACGGCACCGGAATGCGATTGATGGAATGCGTGCGGTTGCGGGTGAAGGACGTCGACTTCGGACGCGCTGAAATCTGCGTGCGCAACGGCAAGGGCGGCAAGGACCGGCGGGTGCCCTTGCCGCGCCGGTTGCATGACCGCCTGCACGCGCAGGTGGAGCGGGTACGCGTGCTCCACGGACAGGACCTTCTGGCGGGCCGCGGGCAGGTGCATCTGCCGCATGCACTGGGACGGAAGTACCCGAACGCGGGTTGGGAGTTCGGCTGGCAGTACGTCTTTCCGGCGACGCGCATTTCGCGCGACCCGCGCAGCGGCGAGTCGCGCCGGCACCACATCGACGAATCCAGCCTGCAGCGGGCGGTCAAGAAGGCGCGGGCGGGGGCGGGCATCGACAAGCCGGCGACGTGCCACACGTTGTGCCATTCGTTCGCCACGCACCTGCTGGAGGCCGGCCACGACATCCGCACCGTGCAGGAGCTGCTGGGTCACAAGGACCTGGCGACAACGCAGGTCTACACGCACGTGCTGGGGCGCGGGGCGGGCGGGGTGCTGAGTCCGCTGGACCGTTGACGTCGAGGCGAGCGCAATCTCCCTGGCCCTCTACTTGAAAGAAGGAAAGGGGAGAGCAGGCACGAAGGGAGCGGTGGAGGCGAGGCGGGCGTGGAACAGCCCGACCGAATCGACGTCGCTCAGCCGCCCTTGTCCAGCATTGACATCAACCCTTTGGCTGCCGCCAGCCGGGCCGGCGCATCGGGCAGCTCAAGCTTCAGCTTGAGCTTGTCCGGCCCGTCCATCTGGTAGAGCCTGGGCTGGCCCTGGATCAGCTTGATGATCGCCATCGGATCGACGTTGGGTTTCTCGACGAACTGCACGCGTCCGCCGTTCTCGCCCAGGTCGATGCGGGCGATGCCCAGCGCGGTGGCGGTGAGCTTGAGTTCGGCGATGGCGAACAGGTGCTTGGCCGGGTCGGGCAGCAGGCCGAAGCGGTCGATTATCTCCACCTGCAGCTCGCGCAGCTCGCCCGCATCGCGCGCGCCGCTGACGCGCTTGTACAGCGTGAGGCGGGTGTGGACGTCGGGCAGGTAGTCGTCGGGGATCAGCGCGGGTATGTGCAGCTCCACCTCGGCGCCGCGCGCCTGGGTGCCGTCGTCGTCGGGCAGCTCGCCGCGCTTGATCGAGCGCACCGCGCGCTCCAGCAGCTCGGTGTAGAGGCTGAAGCCGACCTCGGCCATCTGCCCGCTCTGGTCCTCGCCCAGCAGTTCGCCGGCGCCGCGGATCTCCAGGTCGTGCGTGGCCAGGGTGAAGCCCGCGCCCAGCTCGTCCATCGAGGCGATGGCCTCCAGGCGCTTCTGCGCATCGGCGGTGATCGAGCGCTTGTCCGGCACCAGCAGGTAGGCGTAGGCGCGGTGGTGGCTGCGGCCGACGCGGCCGCGCAGCTGGTGCAGCTGCGCCAGGCCGAACTTGTCGGCGCGGTTGATGATGATGGTGTTCGCGTTGGGGATGTCGATGCCCGACTCGATGATCGTCGTCGACAGCAGCACGTTGAAGCGCTGCTTGTGGAAGTCGAGCATCACGCGTTCCAGCTCGCGCTCGGGCATCTGGCCGTGGGCCACGCCGATGCGCGCCTCGGGTACCAGCGCTTCGAGTTCGCGCTGCATGCGCACGATGCTCTCGACGTCGTTGTGCAGGAAGTACAGCTGGCCGCCGCGCGCGAGTTCGCGCTGGAAGGCCTCACGCAGCTGCGCGTCGTCCCACGGCACCACGAACGTCTGCACCGCCAGCCGGTGCGCCGGCGGGGTCGCGATGATCGACAGGTCGCGCAGGCCGGCCATCGCCATGTTGAGCGTGCGCGGGATGGGCGTGGCCGTCAGCGTGAGCAGGTGCACGTTGGCGCGCAGCGCCTTGAGCGCCTCCTTCTGGCGCACGCCGAAGCGCTGCTCCTCGTCGACGATGACCAGGCCCAGGTCCTTGAACCGCACGTCCTTTTGCAGCAGCCGGTGGGTGCCGACGATGACATCGACCTCGCCTGCTGCGACGCGCTGCAGCTCGGCCTCGATTTCCTTCTTGGTCTTGAAGCGCGACAGCACCTCGACCTTGAGCGGCCAGTCGGCAAAGCGGTCGCGGAAGTTGCGGTAGTGCTGCTCGGCCAGCAGCGTGGTCGGCACCAGCACGGCGACCTGCTTGCCGCCAGCGGCCGACGCGAAGGCGGCGCGCACCGCCACTTCGGTCTTGCCGAAACCGACGTCGCCGCAGACCACGCGGTCCATCGGCTGGCTGGACTGCAGGTCGCGCAAAACGGCTTCGATCGCGGCCAGCTGGTCGGGCGTTTCCTCGAACGGGAAGCCGGCCGCGAACGGCTCGTACATGGAGCGGTCGACATCGATCGCCAGCCCGGCGCGGGCCCGGCGCTTGGCCTGGATCTCGAGCAGCTCGGCGGCCACGTCGCGGACCTTCTCGGCGGCCTTGCGCTTGGCCTTGGTCCATTGTTCACCGCCCAGCGAATGCAGCGGCGCGGTTTCTGGCGACGCGCCGGAATAGCGGTTGACCAGGTGCAGCTGGGCAACGGGCACGTAGAGGCGGTCGCCCTTGGCGTACTCGATCTCCAGGTATTCGTTCTTCTCGCCGCCTGCTTCCAGCACCACCAGGCCGCGGTAGCGGCCGACGCCGTGGTCCTCGTGGACGATCGGCGCGCCCTCGGTCAGCTCCCCGAGGTCGCGGATGATCGCTTCGGGCTCACGGCCGGCACGCTTGCGGCGGCGTGGCTGGCCGGCGCGCTCGGGGAACAGCTGGCGCTCGGTCAGGACCGTCAGTTGCGGCGCGTCCAGGGCGAAGCCGTTGTCCAGCGGGGCGACGGCGATGGCGAAGGGCGCCGTTGCCTCAGCGCCACCGCGCGGGAGGAACGCCGTCCAGTCCGGCACCACGACCGGCGCCAGTTGCGCGGCCTGCATCACTTCCAGCAGCGCTTCACGTCGGCCCGGCGAATCCGCGGCAACCAGCACGCGCCCCTTGTAGCTGGACAGGAACGACTTGAGCGCATCGGCTGGAGCCTGGTCGCGCGCCACCAGCGGCAGGTCGGGCGCGGGCTGGCTGCCGAGTGCATGCGCGCGCTCGCGTTGCGGGTGGTCGTCTCCGCAGACCTCGATGCGCTCGCCCCGGTTGAGCCGTTCGCGCAGGGCGTCGGGCGGCAGGTACAAGGCGTCGGGGGGAAGAACGGGACGTTCGACGTCGTGCCGGCGCTGCTCGAAGCGCTCACCGGTCTGCTGCCAGAAGCGGTCGATGGCCTCGGCCGTGCCGTCGCCCAGCACGGGCAGGGCGGTCGCGGGCAGGTAGTCGAACAGCGTCGCGGTCGATTCGAAGAACAGCGGCAGGTAGTACTCGATGCCGGCCGGGGCGTGGCCCGCCTTCAGGTCTTGGTAGAGCGCGCTGCGACGCGTGTCCAGGTCGAAACGCTCGCGCAGCGCGTCCATCGCGCGCTTCACTGCGGCCTCGTCCATGGGCAGTTCGCGTCCCGGCAGGAGGTGCACGGCGTCGATCTTCTCGAGCGAGCGCTGGCTCTCCGGGTCGAAGCCGCGGATGGTGTCGATCTCGTCGTCCAGCAGCTCCACGCGGAACGGCATATCCGCGCCCATCGGGTACACGTCCAGAAGGCCGCCGCGTACGGCGAAGTCGCCCGGGTCGAGCACTTGCGGCACGTTGCGGTAGCCGGCCGATTCCAGACGGCGCTTCTCCGCGTCCATGTCCAGGCGCTGGCCGACGCGCACGTCGAAGCTGCCTCCCACCACGTGGCGCAACGGCGCCAGGCGCTGCATCAGCGTCTGCACGGGTACCACCACCAGGCCGCGCCTGAGCGTCGGCAACCGGTGCAGGGTGGCCAGGCGCTGGCTGGTGATGTCCGGGTGCGGGCTGAAGACGTCGTAGGGCAGCGTCTCCCAATCCGGGAACGGCAGCACCGGCAGCGGGCCGTCGGGCAGGCCGTCCAAGCCCAGCAGCGTGCGCAGGTCGGACTCGAGCTGGTGCGCGGCGTGGTTGTCGCGCGCCACCACCAGCAGGGGGCCGTCGTGTGCGGCGGCCGCGGTGGCGATGTGGAAGGCGAGGGCCGAAGGCGACGCGGGCGCGCGCCACCAGGCGCGCTGCTGGCCGGCCTTGGGCAGCGGCGGAATGGGAAGCGTGGGGGTCGACATCAGGCGGGGGATTCTAGCCGACGCGAGCGGCGCGGCCGAAGACAGAAGCTGCGGTTCTGGTGGGCTACGCGATGTAGGAGCGGCTTCAGCCGCGAACTGATCGATCCGTGGGCGAACGGGTGCGGATCGCGGCTGAAGCCGCTCCTACAGGGCACGTATGGGGCGGCGGCTTCAGCGCGCCGCGGCGGCGGCCACGGC
>MIDV01000104.1:18921-25981 GCA_001830245.1 Lysobacterales bacterium RIFOXYA1_FULL_69_10
AGGCTTGGTCAGGTCCAGTGAAACCCGGATCAGGCCCTGCTCGTCCTGCTGACTCTCGCGCTCGAAGCCCAGCGACTGGGCCAGCGACAACATGGCGTGGTTGTGTTCGAACACGTCGCCGTAGATGCGGGTGACCTTCTTGCCGCGGGCCCATTTCACCAGGCGCGTCATCAGGTACCGGCCCAGGCCCATGTTGGCGAGATAGCGGCTGACGAGGATGGCGAATTCGGCGTCCTGCTTGCCGGGGTCGATCGAAATGCGGGCCACCGCGCCGACCAGCGCCTCGCCCGGCGGCAGCGGCTCGGCCGCCACGAGGGCGAACTCGGTCTTGGGATTGAGCCGGGTCAGCCGATCCAGCATCTCCGGGCTCAATTCCTTGAGCGAATGCAGGAAGCGCTGGCGCACTTCTTCGGGCTGCAGCAGGCCGAAGCCGGCGCGCAGGGGCTCGGCGTCCTCGGGACGTACCGGGCGGATCAGCACTTCGCGGCCGTTGGGCAGCCGTTGGCGCTCGTGCCAAGGGGGGAGACGTTCGCGCGCAGCCATGGGGCGCATGCTCGCACAGGCCTTTCGCCATGGGCTTCATGCCCTCTTCATGCCGTCATCACGGCGGCGGGCGGGCTCTGGAAAAGCACCGCCGGCGTGTCATCGCGCCGGTGCTAGACTCCGCGCCCGTTTTCGGTCCATGGGGATGCGTAATGGCCGGTGGTGGTGACTCGACGCGGGCAATCCTGTTCGCCCTGGGCGCGAACTTCGCGATCGCCGTCGCCAAGGGCGTGGCCGCGTTCGTTACCGGGTCCAGCGCGATGCTCGCCGAGACCGTCCACTCGCTGGCCGACTGCGGCAACCAGGGCCTGCTGTTGCTGGGCATGCGCCAGGCCAAGCGAATGTCGTCGCCCGAATACCCGCTGGGCCACGGCAAGGCCATCTACTTCTGGTCGTTCCTGGTGGCGGTGATGCTGTTCACCGTCGGCGGCATGTTTTCGCTCTACGAGGGCATCCACAAACTGCAGCACCCCGAGCCGCTCAAGCAGTGGTACTGGGCGGCCGGCGTGCTGGTGTTCGGCATCGTGGCCGAAGGCATCTCGATGCGCGCCTGCCTGCAGGAGGTCAACAAGTCGCGTGGCGACCGCGGCCTGTGGCAGTGGTTCCGCGAGAGCCGGCAGAGCGAGCTGGTGGTGATCTTCGGCGAGGACCTGGCCTCGCTGCTCGGGCTGTTCTTCGCGCTGGTGGCGGTGCTGTTGGCGGTGTTTACGGGCAACCCGGTGTGGGACGCGGTGGGCACGATCGTCATCGGCGTGCTGTTGATCGTCATCGCCGTGCTGGTGGCGGTGGAGGTCAAGGCGATGCTGATCGGGCAAAGCATCGACCCGCTGCGCGAGCGGGAGATCCGCGAGTTCATCCAGGCCCGTCCTGAAGTCACCCGCGTGATCAACCTCATCAGCCTGCAGCTGGGCAACGAAGCGATGGTGGCGGTGCAGGCGCAGATGCGCGAGAGCCATGACGCGCCGACGCTGGCCGCGCAGATCGACGCCGTGGAGCGGGCGATGAAGGCCCGGTTCCCCGAGGTGCGCTGGAGCTTCTTCGAGCCCGACCTGAGCCGGCCCGCCGGTTGAGCGCTGCGCGGGCCGTCAGTCGGCTTCGTGCAACCAGTCCACGCGCCACGCCGCCCCTGCCTCACCGATCGCAGCGACCAGCTGCGGCAGCACCGCACGCAGCGTGGCGTCGAACTGCCAGGGCGCGTTGACCAGCAGCAGGCCGCTGCCGTTCATGCGCAGCGGCGAGTCGTCGGGGTGGACCATCAGTTCGGCCACCAGCACGGAGCGCGCCGGCAGTGTTGCCGCGCGGCGGAAGAACGGGTGCAACGCCCGGCGCCGTTTGATCGGGTACCACACCGCGTACGTGCCCTGGGGCCAGCGGCCCAGCGCGTCCCGCAGGGCGCCGATGATGGCGTCGAACTCCTCCAGCTGGGCCTCGTACGGCGGGTCGATCAGCACGAGCCCACGGTTGAACCGCTGCGTGGCCAGCCGCGGGGGCAACAGCGCTTTCATCGCCGCGTAGCCGTCGCGCGCATGCACCGCCACCCGTTCGTCCTTGGCGAAGACCGACTTCAGTTGCGCGGCCTCTTCCGGGTGCAACTCGCACGCGGCGATACGGTCGTCGCCGCGCAACGCGTGCGCCAGCAGCCAGGGCGATCCCGGGTACGCGGCCGTGCCGTGCTCGGCGCGGCAGGCCTTGATCGCCGCCAGGTAGCGTGCGATGGCCGGGTGCCGCGGCGCCTCTGCGACCAGGCGGGCGATGCCACCTTCGGCCTCGCCTGTGCGCAGCGCCGAAGCGCTGTCGAGCGCGTACAGGCCCCGCCCGGCGTGGGTATCGAGCGCGAACAGCGGAGCCGGCTTGGCGGTCAGGGCGTCGCACAGCGCCAGCAGGGCGACGTGCTTGAACACGTCGGCGTGGTTGCCGGCATGGAAGGCGTGGCGGTAATTCATGGCGCGCATCTTAGGGCCTGGCCGGTCGCCACCGGCCGGTTCGGTGGAAACCCGGCCGGTCGCCGGCCCGTACCGCGTTGACGCATGGACACCCTTTACGTCCCGCCGGGAGTGGACAATGGACATCGTCCGGAGCACCTTCGAGGCCCTCGATGCCCCCAGCCGCCTCCACTCCTCGATGAGAATCCACGAAGTCCGCACCGTCGTCGGCCAGGCCATGGAGCCGCACCTGGACGACCTCGCGCGCCTGCGCATGACGGTCTTCAGCGAGTGGCCGTACCTCTACGCCGGCAGCTACCGCTACGAGTTCGACTACCTGCAGACCTACCTGCGCTCGCCCTTCAGCCTGGCGGTGCTGGTGCTGGACGAAGGCCGCGTGGTCGGGGCGGCCACCGGCATTCCGCTGGTGCACGAATCGGCCGAAATGCTGGCGCCCTTCGCCCGGTCCTCGGTGCAGCCCGAGGAGGTGTTCTACCTGGGCGAGTCGGTGTTGCTGCCGGCCTACCGGGGGCGAGGGTTGGGGCACCGGTTCTTCGAGGAGCGCGAGGCGCATGCGCGCGCGTTCGGCAGCTATGCGTGGACCGGGTTCGCGGCCGTGGTGCGCGCGGACGACGACCCGCGCCGGCCGCCGTTCCATCGCGGCAACGAGGGCTTCTGGCGCAAACGCGGCTACCAGCCCCGCGACGGCCTGACGCTGTCGATGCGGTGGCCTGAGCCGGAGCGCGGCGATGTCGACCACGACCTGGCGTTCTGGATGCGCCCGCTGGAGCGGATTTGACGGCCGGCGTGCTCAGGGTCGCGGCGGCGCGGTATGCGATCGGCGCGCCGGCGGATTTCGCGGCCTTCGCCGTGCGCCAGGCGTCGCTGCTGCAAGCGGCGGCCGACGCCGGCACGCAACTGGCGGTGCTTCCCGAATACCTTTCGCTGGAACTGGGCGCGACGCTGCCGGTGCGCGAGCGCGCCGACCTGCACGGCTCGCTGGCCGCGCTGCAACCGTTGCATGGCGACTGGCTGGCGCTGTACGCGCGGCTGGCGCGGCAGCTGCGGATGCATATCGTCGCCGGCAGCTTCCTGCTGGCGGTGGCGCCGGAGCGCTATCGCAACCGAAGCTACTGGTTCGCGCCCGACGGCCGCCACGGCTGGCAGGACAAGCTGCAGTTGACCGGGTTCGAGAAGCAGGCGGGTGTCATCGAGCCGGGCGATGCGCTGAAGGTGTTCGAGTGCGACGGCGTGCGCGTGGGCGTTTCGGTCTGCTACGACATCGAGTTTCCGTTGCCGGTGCGTGCCCAGTGCGAGGCGGGTGCACGCGTGATCGCCGTGCCCAGCTGCACCGACACCAAAGCAGGCGCTACGCGCGTGCGCGTCGGCGGGCTGGCGCGCGCGCTGGAGAACCGTTGTTTCGTGGTGCAGGCCGTGACTGCGGGCGACGCACCCTGGAGCCCCGCACTCGACACCAATACCGGCGATGCGGCGATCTACGCGCCGATGGACGTGGGGTTGCCGGCCGACGGCGTGCTCGCCCGCGCCGGTGAAGGGCAGGACTGGGCGATTGCAACCCTCGACCTGGCCGCACTGGATGCCAGCCGCTCGGTGGCGCAGGTCGCCAATGACCGTGACTGGACGGGGCAGCTCGCGCCTGCAGTGCAACGCGCAAGGCTCGATACGCTGGAACCGTCCAGCTCCATCGACAGCTAGCCCGCCACCCAGAGCGACGCCGAGGCCAGCCCGGTGCCGATCGCCGTGGCCGCCAGCACGTCGCTGGGGTAGTGCAGCCCCAGCACCACGCGGGAGGCGGCGACGCTGGCCGCGAACGGCACCAGCAGCCAGGCCAGCATCGGGTAATGCGCGACGGCCACGATGCTGAAGGCCACCGCGTGAAGCGTGTGGCCCGAGGGGAAACTGAACTCGTCCAGCGGCGCCACCGGCGCGAGGATGCGTGCGTCGGATGCGCACGGACGCGGCCGCTTCGTCCACCGTTTCAGAAGCTTGTACAGCGACAGCGCCACCACGCCGGTCGCCGCCAGGTGCAGCGATGCCTGCAGCCCGCGCATGCCGTCGAACAACACCATTGCCGCCATCAGCGCGTACCAGAACACGCCATCGCCGAGCCGGCTGACGCAGGCGAAATAGCCGCGGCAACCGCCGTGGCCGGCCCAGCGATTGGCGCGCAGGCACCAGCCGGCATCGCCGGCCGACAGGCGTTTATGCAGGGGCAGGCGATCCATGGCGTCCTCCTCGGGGCGTGAGGCCTTGCAGCAGGGCAACGAAGTCGGCGGCCACCTGCGCGGGGCGCAGGCTCGACACCGCGCGCCGGGCGGCGGCTCCGCAGGCGGCGCGCAGGCGGTCGTCAGCGGCCAGGAACACGGCGGCATCGGTGAAGGCAGCCGCGTCGCCCGGCGGCACGCAGCCGCCATGCAGGCCGTGCCGCAGGTGTTCGCGCGCGGCGCCGCAGTCGAAGGCCACGGTGGCCACACCGCTGGCCATGGCTTCCACCGTCACGTTGCCGAAGGTCTCGCTGCGGCTGGGGAACAGGAACAGGTCGCCGCTGGCGATATGCGCCGCCAGCGCGTCGCCGTGCTGCATACCGCGGAAGATGAAGTCCGGGTGCTCGCGCTCCAGCGCCGCCCGCGAAGGGCCTTCCCCGATCCACACCAGGCGGGCATCGGGCCGGCTGCGCTGGATCGCACGGAACGCCTCCACGACCAGCGCCAGGTTCTTTTCCGGTGCGATGCGGCCTACGTGGATCACCGCCAGCTGTGCCCCGTCGATCCCCCATTGCGATCGTAGTGCGTCATCGCGGCGTTCGGGCGAGAAGCGGTGGGTGTCGACCGCACGTGGCAGCCGCAGCGGGCGCCTGAAGCCGTGTGCGGACAGTTCCGCCGCGAGCTCGCGCGTCGGTACCAGCGTCGCGTCGCCGCGGTTATGGAACCGGCGCATCCATGCCCAGGCGATGCGTTCCAGCGCGCCCAGCCCGTACTCGCGCATGTAGCGGTCGAACCGGGTGTGGAGCCCGGTGGCCACCGGCAGGCCCAGCGCACGGGCGGCGCGTACCGCCGACCAGCCCAATGGGCCTTCGGTGGCGACGTAGACGGCATCAGGCGTGTCCGCGCGCCAGTGGCGACGCAGCAGGCCCGCGGCAGGCAGGCCGAACCGCAGGCCCGAGTACAGCGGCAGCGGCAGTCCGGCCACGCGCAGCACATCGCCGCCGGCGTCCCGCTCGCCGGGCTGGCGCGGGCGCACCAGCGTGACGCGGTGGCCACGCGCCTGCAGCCCCTGTTCGAGCGCACGCACGGTCAGGGCGACGCCATTGACCTGCGGTGGATACGTTTCGGTGACGATCGCGTAGTGCATGCGCGGCTCCCCAGTCCATGGGCAGCGTGCATGCGGGACGTGTAGCGGCGATGGCGGGACGGTGACACGGGGATGACGGCGCTGACCGAAGTGGCGCGGCGTGGGCTCAGCCCGGGCTTCAATGCCGTTATTCCCGCCCACGCGGGAATGACGGATCACGTGTCGAAGAGGAGCCTCCTGCGCCTCGATGAAGGCGACGTGGGGCCGGTATTCAAGACACCCCTCAATCAGCGTCGATGGTCAACGCGACGCCGAGGTTCTGCATGTCCTCGGGCTCGCCCAGCAGGTCGGCGGCCAGCAGCGTGCGGGCCTCCAGCCAGCGCTTGCCCAGGGTCATGCGCAGGGTGTTGCCGTCGGCGACCAGGTCCAGCCGTGGGATCGGGTCGGACTCGTGCGCGCGGTGCAGCAGCACCGCCAACCGCAGCAGGGCCGCGCTGCGCCGCGCGGCGGCCAGCAGGCGGTCGGGCAGGGCGTCGAACGCGGACTTGGGAATGCGCCTGCGGTGCACGCGGACCAGCGCGGCGAGGAACTGCTGCTGCTGGCGCGAGAAGCCGGCGATGTCGGAGTGCTCGAGGATGTACGCGCCGTGCACGTGGTACTGGCTGTGTGCGATCGCCAGGCCCAGCTCGTGCAGGCGCGCGGCGCGCTGCAGCATCACGCGGTCGTCGTCGACCAGCGACCACGCCCCGGCCACCTGGTCGAACAGCCGCAGCGCGGTCTGCTCTACCCGGCTCGCCTGGGCATGGTCGATCGCGTAGCGGTGCATGAGCGCGGCCACCGACGCATCGCGCGGGTCGTGCTTGCCGCCGCGGCCGAGCATGTCGTACAGCACGCCCTCGCGCATCGCGGCCTTGCTGACCAGCATGCGTTCCATGCCCAGCGCCGCGAAGGCGGCCTCCAGCACCAGTACGCCGCCGGCGATCACCGGGCGGCGGTCGGCCGACAGGCCAGGCAGGTCGATGACGTCGACGTGGCCCGCGGCCAGCAGGCGGTCGCGCACCTGCGGCAGCGCCTCGGCGGTGACGGCGCCCTTGGTCAGCTTCATTGCAGCGCAGATCTCGCCGATGGCCTTGTTGGTGCCCGACGAGCCCAGTACCTCCTGCCAGCCCAGGCTGCGGTAGGTGCCGGCGAACTGCTGGAACTCGGCCGTGACTTCCGCCAGCGCCTCGCGCCAGCGCTTGCGCGTGAGCTTGCCGCCCGGGAAGAACCGCCGCGTACTCGCC